>CAXHBZ010000025.1:0-9174 GCA_964015215.1 uncultured Candidatus Poseidoniales archaeon
ACACCCGTTATGTCGTCGGCAGCGTCAGATGTGTATAAGAGACAGTCCCTATGATGACTACATCCGAACTCTACAAGGAATATCATAAATCTAAGATTGTACAGAATCAGAATCAGACAACTCCAGATCCTTTCTTGGAGGAGATTGAAACTGATTCTTACAAGCCGATTAATGGGGGGAATCCCACTAGGGATGAAAATTGGGAGAATTGGGATAACGGGTAGGTATCAGAGGGCTCAATCGCCATTCTTCCTGAGGAAGGTGGAGATTATTGGAGTTACAACGAGAAACGCCCCGGAAACAACCAGGGGGAGGAAGGCCGATCTTAGATTGTCCCTCAGGTCCCTAGCATCTTGGCACTGTTCCTCATCAGCCCCTATTATCTCTCCAATTGAGCCTACGGTATCCTCGCAGTCTTCTGATACTCTGCTATCTATCTCATTGGCTGCTACCAATGCCCCAAATGAGGCTAAAACCAGTAGAATTCCAAGTATAACTGTCACGGTCTTAATCACCGTTCTCGCGGTTCCCATGATCTCACATCTATTGCCGAGATATTATACTATGTTCAAGTTGGGTTTTTAGAAGAGGAACGGTTAGATAATCCTGAGTTGGTTAGGGATGGTCGATTTCGAGGGTGCGATGAGTATACTCGAGAACAGTACGAGAAGGGATATACTGAAGTTTCTCGTCAAGGAACCTCATTATCCACTTCAGCTATCCGAGATGTTAGAAGTCAGCCAGCAAGCGGTAATGAAACACCTCAAGATTCTAGAAGAAGGTGGCTTCGTTGAATCTGAAAAGGTTCCTTCCGAGAAGGGGGGGCCTCCCAAGAAGATATACACAGTCAACCAGTCATTCTCTCTGCGGTTAGACTTGGGTCCTGATTTGTTCAGATCTGAGTACAGAACCATGCCTAGAGGAGGGCCTGTCAGACTGTCCACCAAGCTTCCCAAAGAGCTTGATGAAATGGTTTCACAGCTAGGGACGAGGAGAAGTATCCCTCTTGCAGAGGGGATGCAGGTTCTCTCCGAACTAGACGAATGTCTGGAGAGGATAGACGAAGAGAGAGATGCTGTAATAGCATTACACCAACACGTGATGAGCAGGGTTTCACCAAATCTGAATGATGGCTTGGATAGTTACGAAGAGAGACAGTTGGCACATGCCCTGATGACGCAGCCTAGGCGACCTTTGGACCTGGACGTGTTTGCACATAGTATGCGAATGCAGTCGAATGACGCTGAAGAGATGATGCGGACCCTAAGGGAAAGATTGCTTAGAGATCTCGGGGTAAACCATGGTAAGTTCATGGCGACGCGCGAGGGTACCCCTCTACCTTGGTGGATGGTCAAATAATCAGAATGTAATATCATCATCAGATAAATTCGCCAACAGGCTACTCTTCTCTTGATATCGCTGAAGAGCCTCGATCCTTCGTCCGTACATAACCACCCCTACAACGCCGAAAAGTGCGAATGTGGCACCTAGGATTATCGCAGGTACAGAATACTGAACTATAGCCTCCACCCCGACATCGAGGATACCTAGATCAGACCCCATCTTCTTCCCTGTGGATTGGATGTTATTGTCCTCATCAGTCTCGACGATTAGGTTATCCGGATCAACCACCACGACTATGTCGTGAGAACCTGCCTCAACCATGTACAGTAGCGTGATTGTAGGCGGATCTGGGTCATCCGACGGCATGATTGCCTCAATTGTCTGCCTGTAGGCGATGTTCTCTTCTTTGCATCCGTTTTTCTTAATATCAGATTCTGTCTGGCCCGAGCAAAGAACGATGTTAATATCGGTTGCATGGGCATTACCGATGTTTCTGACTTGTACATTTACTGAAAGCATGTCGCCAACAGAACCACGATGTTCGGCCACCATGACGGAGAATATCTCCAAGTCTGGAGCTCGTAGTCTCAATTCGATGATCTGCTCATTCGTGTCGCAACTTGGAGGATAGTTGTCAGGAAGGCCGTCTCCATTCAGGTCCAGAGTACAGGAGTCTTCCCATGTCGGTGTCTCATCATGGTCCCCATCAGCTTCACTAGAGCCAAAATCAGACATTACTTTGATTCCTATCTCCCTATCCGCCAATGTTGCCTCGGCATGGATGTCCACTATAGCCACTACATTCAGTGTTGTGTACGCTTCCATCTCAGGCAAAGTCACAGAGTTTGTCGTGGCTGAAACATAGCACTCACCAATCGGAATCGGATCATCCATGGTTAGCTCAACGCAACTCTTCTCAACGGGGAACTCGGTATCGAAACCATCTAGGAGGGCGTATCTGATTTGCCACTTGTCTAACTGGTTCATTCCGGGTTGGATGTCCCACTCACCAGCCGCATCAATTGTGTGATTGTGCAAGGTTGGAGTATCCGGAACGTTCCCGAAGTTAGTGACATTCATCACGAATCTTACTGTCCTTCCGGGCGCTGTGGTCTTTATTTTGCTTTCAACCGCTGGATCCAAGACGATTCTCATGTCATGGAATTCTATGATTTCGACCTGGAGGGTAATTAGGTCTCTCAATTTGGTTCCCTCATACTGCTCCTCGCTCATTACCTCCAAGATGATGGTATATTGGCCAGCCAAGGTCTTCTCTGGTACGCTAATTGTTATCGGGACTTCTTGGGATTCGTCTCTTTCAAGCTCCTCGAATAGGACTCGTGGAATATCCAGATCCCAGACGTGGGTATAGCCCTCTGAATCGGTTATCGACTGGATAGCCATGTCGTATCTATCCTGTCCATTGCCGGTGTTCTCGATAGTTGTCGGCATTACGTACTGTTGTCCGGGGTGGAGTGAAAGAATCGTGTCCGGAACAGATGCTTCCAGGTCGTACACCTGTATGACATTGGTGAGAAGCACTACATTGTCGCTGACTTGTGGGGCTCCCTCTAGATAGGCTCTGAATGACACTGATGTCCCTAATCCTGCTGTTGCATTGTAGGGAGCGCACATGTTTGCAGTAACGGTTTGTGGAACTCCTATCTGGGACCAGTATCTTGGAGCATCATCCGGTATCCCGTTTCCTCCGGGTGCGTCACTGAAGTCCAAATCCACGACCCAGTTATCGTATCTCCACGTATTTTCAGAAATCTCTGGAGGTCTTTCATCTGGTCCGCCGGGAGTGCTGAAAATCAGATGCCCTGGCGTGAAATGCTTGGTAACCAGAACATCGAATGCCGAGCACTCTCCGGGGAGAACATTCTGAGTCGTCTCACCGAGATTGAAGACGATATTTCCGGTTGTTCTCACGGAGACGTTTACCCACAGTTCGAGTATGTCGAAAGTCCCTCTGTCTACAGATAGGACTGGTTCCCCAGTTGACCATCCTTTGAGGTATATGACAAAGGTTCCGGGTTCTTGGGAAGTTGGGACGCTTACCTGAAGGTTCCTTGTTACTGACTGGCTCGGATCCAATGAGAGCGATAACGGGAACGATATCCCCCATCCAAAGGGCAGTGCCCACTCTGTCTGTCCCTCAAGAGTCGTTGGGTCGTAGAAAGCGAACGTGTCGTACACGTTACCAGTATTTGTTATGGATATGGAGAAGACTGCATTTTGCCCTTGTTCGACATCAGCCTGGTAATGGCTAGTATCTAATTGGATGCCATGTACCACATCCATGAGAACTAACGTAATCTGTTCGTCCCTTATTGCAGGGTCTTTGTCCGATATTGCTGAGAGCACTATTGTTGCTAGCTCATCTTCCTCCGCCTGATATATTGTCGGAGACCTGATTCTCATGTAAATCGGCTCTGATTCACCCCCTTCCAGGAAGATTGGTGTGGATGGGAATATTGGTGTGTGGTTTGTAGCAAAGAAGAGCGTAGCGCTCCAATTATTGGGGACTCCCTCCATTGATACGAAGTATGTGTCCGATACCAAGTCTGGAGGACCTGGTGTGGGATTTGATATGGACATGTTAAACGTAGTCTGCCCACTAGGCTGGATGGTGTGATAGTAGGTCTCTGTATCAGCCAGAGAGATGTCTACCAACCCGGTTAATATGTGAGTGTAACAAATTGTGAACTTGCCACCGTTGTTTTCATCTGAGCACTTGTGATCGTCAGACCAAGCAATGTGCGCGCCAGAACCCAGGTCGTTCGCGAACGCAGGCGTCTGTCCGAGATCGGGAGATGCAGGGGAGTTGGGGCCCAATTTGTTTGACGACCAGGAGGTAACCGGAATTACTTCCCACTCATCCAGAACAGAAGTCGCCAGCGAGTTTAGCGGGAAACCATCTGGGTGAGAGTTGTGCGTGTGATTTAGTCTTGCATACATGACAGTCTCCATCTGACTCTCGTTGCTGTTGTCAAGCCATGACAGGTGTACATTATCGAAGTCATCGGTGAGTATGGCCGGCATGTGAGAGTTTGCCCCATATGGCCTGTTGGAGTCTACACCTCCCAGGCCCTCGACGTTAGATATCGCCGAATCCGTGATTTGCTTGATTCCAAATGTCGGAAGCCCTTCTTCGACTCCATCCCATTCGCCAACTCCTTGAAGTCTCAGCCTGGTGTAGTAGACTTCGTAGTTTACGTCTATCTCAAATCCATAGGCCCTGCCATCCATCCAGGCAAGATGGGTGTTCCCAGAGGTGTCCACGGCTATTGAGGGATGTAGGCTGAATGCATCATTTAGTGTAA
Source organism: uncultured Candidatus Poseidoniales archaeon (assembly GCA_964015215.1). Taxonomy (GTDB): domain Archaea; phylum Thermoplasmatota; class Poseidoniia; order Poseidoniales; family Thalassarchaeaceae; genus MGIIb-O5. Next base: position 4,671 of record CAXHBZ010000025.1, read on the forward strand.
TTCTAGTGTCATTGACCACGACAAGGTGCCCATATCCTAGTTCATCTAGTGAAGGTCCGAGATCCTCGGTGTAGGTATCTGCTTGGGTATCTACGACGGTCCCTGAATCACCCTTCTGCCAACCCGGAGGAGGGTTTTCGAGAAGGGACCTTGGATCTAACACGGTCATGAAAATTTCCCTAGAGTTGTTGGTTGCGAGATACACCAATGCTTCCACCATCAGCTGTAGCTCAGCGGCGCTCGAGGCCCCAGTGGGGAAGCTGTACATCTGCCCTCCAGCATCAGTCAATCTAACACTGGTGCCAGGGCAGTTTCTGGAGGAAGAGGAGCTGACAATCCCATTTGGACACTGAGCTAGGTCTTTCATTGAGGACCCCACATCCTCATTGCTCTGTGCCCACAGTGGGGTCGGTATGACTCCAGCTCTGACGCAGGCGTCGTGTGCTTCGAGGATTGTATTCGTGTCTTGGGAATCCCAGCTGGTTCCGTCATATGGTGGTTCATCCGATACGGGGATGATGATTTTGGTCGCATTTGGGTTCCACTTGTGATCTAGCTGCGTGGGTGGGTTTCCAGGGACATTCCCCTGAGCGTCCTTCCATGACAGGCAGGCCCATGTGCTCGAAGGGCCCCATGACTCAGAGCCGACTCCTCCACCATCGTAGTTTATGGTCAAAGCCCCACCGTTCATAATAACGCCATTCAGCTTCCTTATGCCCCCGCTATCATCGCCGGGAACTAGTCCGAGTGGTGTTGATCTCGGTCCTTGTGACCCGCTTCCTCCAGTTTGGTAAGCTGTTGCGCAATTTCCTGAAGTGGCTGCTGAGACGCTAGTGTGTCCGCCTATTCCGTAGAGAGTCTCGTAGACGGTCATGTTTGCCCTGATCAAGAGGGGTTTCAATCCTTGGAAATAGGACCCACTAACGAAATTGCCCCCGTAGAACACTACGCACATGTCGGCCCATTCTGCGAGCATGGATCCTGAAGTATCGATTGGAATCACCATTTCGACCTTCCCTCCCCTTGTATCATCCCACACCACCTGAACGAAGTCATTCAGGTCGATCGCTATGTCAGGGTGTCCCTTGTGTCCTATTATGGGAGTAAGTAATGTCTCTCCCACTGCGAATTCGACTGTCCTAGAAACTACATCTGGATCCAACATTGCATAGTAAATTTGGGGTTGTTGGTAAAATTTGTCTAAGGGCTCGTAGGAGTCCTGCCAGACTATGTGAGGGTCATTGGCAGAGTCAACATCAATTGCCGGCCAATCTCTATTCTGAGGGTGCGATGAAACTTCGAAATCATTTATTATTGATAATGCAGAATCGGTCGATTCGTCCCCATTCTGATCGTCCAATGAAGGATCCAGGAGAGTGTACATTATGGTCCATTGACCAGCTTTGTCTGTCCACGTGATGTGTAACATGTCGTTGTGGTCTACTCTAATATCCGGATGCCAAGCTCTGTGCGCCCCCGCATTGGAAATTTTGGTATCATCGATCAGTACCTCCCCTCTGGCGTCTAACATCTTGTAGTACAGGTGCTGTGTATTTCTGCTCCATACGAAGTGGGTGTTACCCTGGGAGTCGGCGTCTATGGAAACCATTCTGTCACTGAATGCTCCATCGGGAGTAACCTCAATTGCGTCTGTCATTACCACCTCACTCGCAGAGGCGTTCGGGAGGCTGGCTCCCGCAAACAAACTTACAACCATCAACAGAACCATTGCAATACTACTTCTCTTCTTCGATCTATACATTAACGACCACCCGGTGATTAGCTACAGCCTTATCAGATATATTGCATACTTAACCTACACGGATAGCGGTCACTTCTCCCTTGAAGCAGTTTGGCGGGGTTAAGCCCAGTCTGCTGGATCGAAATCTCTTCCAAAACCACCGGTCTCATCAGTATCAACTTCCCTGGGCTCATTAACTACGGGCTTGGATTTCCTTGCTGATACTCTGCCCTTCTTCTTGTTCCAGTCATCCACCGGACCGGGCTTCCCAGAGCCCGTGCCGAAGAGGAATTTGATTCTGTGAATCAGAGAGAGTTTCGTGAGCCAGACTCTCCTCATGGTGTGCATGAATTCGTTTTGAGTAAGTCCGTCCAGCCAAATTGGTCTGGAGAGATTGAAAGCCTGTAGTGGACCAGGGACCTCGTTCACCTTCGACCCGACATGTAGTACCCAGTCTAGATCTGCTCTGGTCAGGTCCAAGCGGGTATCATGCAGCCATCTCTTCCATTCGTCGGGGTTCCCCTCATAGAACTCCCTCATTTTCTCTTGTTGCCCCTCGTCTACTCTAGTCACAGAATAAACCAGAACGAGGTCTCTGTTCTTCGGGATGACCACGTTGAACAAGTGGCCTCTTTTGCTTGGAGGGTACTTGACGTGCATGTGCAAGTGGGCCTGTTGATCCTCCACGTCTCTGGCCTCTAGCTTCTCGCTCTGGAGCCAGTTTCTAACCGCCTGAGTGGCATCCCTCTTATTCACAGCTGACGGAAGAGCTTGTCCTATTTGAGAGCCACTAATTCGGGAACAAGGGATGCGATTAGATTATTCAGTACCTCCCCCTCCTCTGACAAAGACAACCTATGTCTTCTCAGCGACATCATGAAATCTGAAAATAAGTCGTAACCAGAGAGCATTATCAGATTGAATGAGTGGAAGATTATCGAGATTAACAATACTAATGCGGTCATCAACGCAAGAAGTTCTGCTCCATAGAATGAGGCGTGGAGGACTTGGTAGGCAATGATGCCTCCAAGTAGAGGCCATATTGTCACAGGGGAAAAGAATCCTGCGAACATGTGGTAGGTCGTTCTAGCGTCGACTCCCTCGTCGGTGTTATCTCCTAGATGCCTAGCTAGAAGTGCTTGAAATCCTGTAGAAGGGATGGATATCGGAGAAGCGGCTATCATCAATATCATACCAATCAGCCCACTCATGTAATCAACGTTCTTCCTTAGCTCCAGATTCTCAGAGATAGCGCGTCCGTCGAGTTGATTTGAATGAAGTATGGCACTTGCCTGTTTTGACTTCTCCAAAAGCTCGGGGGCATCAGTTGCGTTGAGCGCGTCTCGCACTTTTCTGGCTTCCTTGACCTCCTCCGAATATCTCGATAACATCCGTCCCCCAGCTATAGACCTGACATGCCCTAGGAGATGCCACGCCCTGTAAGTCTCCCAATCAGGGGCGTCTGGAGTAAATGGGGATAGGCACGTGTACAGGTCGTCCCTCAGCTGTAGTACTGTTTCTTCTGGTGGTTCGGACCATGTCCCCTGAATTAGGCTCCTTGAATGGGCTGGTTCCTCGATTACGGGGATCTCCAGTGGTTCAGGATACTCAACGTAGACGTCGGTTCGGAACCAATGATGGCATCTGAAGTGGAGGCCTACTGGTTGGATGGTTGGAGGAGGGAGTCCCTTCGCATCAGCGATTGAGGCCGCATTAAGTGAAAACCTCATTGCGCCTGTTCTGAAATGATGGAGCTTCGAATCCTGATGGGACTTTCCCTCCGGCATAACCACGGCTCCATAGCCACCAGCGATGCAGTGTGACATAGTCAAAAGGGTACGGTGATTAATGGATCTGGAGTATTCGGGACCAACGATTCCAGAAGCTTGCTCCGCCCTCCTGATCACCGGTTGATTTCCCATTCTCCTGGTGATCCACCCGATGAAGGGCATTGTTGCGAGATCATGCCTACCCATCGTGATGGGTCTTTTTTCTTGTGAGAGTATTATCGAGAGGGGGTCTACCAGTCCATTAATGTGCATTGATGTGTAGACTTTGCCTCCCTCGGTGCTGGTTGGATGCTCCTCCTCACTGTTTCTAAATATGTATGACTTTGAGAGCGCAGCCAAGGTTTTGATTGCAACCCACGCTATCTTACTACCGGGGTGCTCCCCTGTGTGATCCCACGGAACCTTATCCAGTTTCTTGGGATTGATCTTCAAGGCCCCGCTCGATAATACTGGGTCGATGTCAGGGGCTCCAACGGGGTCGCTCACGTTGTTGCCAGACGGGGCCTCAGTTGAGAAAGCACCGATGCTAAAGGATGCTATCGGAAATCCTGTTCGCCAACTCCAATGCACGCTCATCATCAAGACTGCCTGGCGCCCAAGTCAGTTGGTGCGTCGAATCAGAATACCTTGGGATTATGTGGAAATGAACGTGAAAAACTGTTTGTCCAGCCTCAGAACCGTTGTTTTGAATGACATTATAGCTAGTCACCCCTGTAACCTCGAGTATAGATTTGCTGATTCTTGTTAATGCTTTTCCTAGTTCCGCTGCTGATTCCTCAGAAAGCTCGTGAAGGAATGCTGCAGGTTCCTTGGGGACGACTAACGTGTGGCCATATGATGCGGGGTTGATATCTAGAAAAGAGTAGACGTGTTCGTTCTCAAATATCTTGAATGATGGGATTTCTCCTTCGATGATCCTTGTGAAGAGCTGTCTCTTATACACATCTGACGCTGCCGACGACATAACGGGTGT
>CAXHBZ010000026.1:0-9132 GCA_964015215.1 uncultured Candidatus Poseidoniales archaeon
TTCAGATATGGGATTGTCAATTTTGAATCTGATAGTATAGGATTTTTCTGACCTTGTCTCCTTGACTCTACTTACGTCCTTCTTTGTACACCATTTTAGTGAGTTTACCCTCACTTTTTCTGGGTCGTTAGAATTAATTTTTTCCTCCATTTCAGCCGGATTAAAATCTCTGAATCGTGGGTTCTTGATCTCCAAGACGAACGGCCTTCCCGACCCAAGACATCTCACGTCGATATCTTCCCTTCCCATCCCATGGAATGACGTGTCTGATGCCCCCAGAATCTCCTTGACTGGAATTCCGATTATGTCCTGAACAGATTCCCTGTACTGAAGTCCGGTTCCCTCACAGCTCTCACAGCCCTCCCCCCTCCCCCTACAGGAGCGACATGGCCATCTAGTCTGAGGTATGCCTCTGACTAATTTCTCATACCTTCCGTAGATGAATACGGGCCTGACGTCAGTGTCCACTCTCAGAGTGAGAGTGTCGACTGTTACCATGATATCCGGATAGTCTTTCACGAACGAAATGTTTGGAGATCTCAGCAACATCTCATTTTGAATGGCCTGTGCAAAAGAGGTCTTGAGAGGTCGAGATCCTTGTGATCCGTGTTTCGTTCTAATTGCGTCTTCACTCTGGAGCAAATCCTTGGGAAGATGGATTCCAAGTTGCATCGTCTTGAATTCGATTCCATCTACTGAATCGATTATCCTTTCAGCAATATTCCCAACGTCGTCAAATAGGTCTTCACACAAAGGACATATTTCAGGCCTCTCCGATCTTGAAAGCTCGGAGTCTCTTGCGTATGCCTCGTTTCGCAATTCAACACCTCCATCGAAACCTTGGGATTTGGTTTTCCTACCACTAATTCTGTGCAGACAAAAGTCACAGACGCCTATTTTGATTACGTGTGCAATTCCCAGAGGTGCTGGACATGGGGGGGAATCCCAATCTATGGAAGTCCCCTGGTTGTAGAAATCATCCCCGTCAAACCACTCTTCTTCAGGATCCTCATCTGACTCTACAGAAAATTCTGGGTCCTGAGATTCTGCCTCCCCATAGCCTGCGTTGGCGTAAAGATGCCAATCGTCATCCTCTATTTTCTCGGTATCAGATTTCGAGGATTCATCTGCCATAATATCACCAACGAGGAACGGGGGGAACCCGCATCCTAGTTAGCGCTACGATAGGAGGTGGTTTTTTCACTTCTTCGCATGAATTAGAGTTTCTTTCCCGAAGATTCTGATATCATTCTTAGATGATCGAATGAGTGAATCCCACTAGAGCATCCAGTAGGCCATTCGAATCGTAGGGCGTAGTTACCGACCTGCTCAACCTTTGGTTTGACAAGCATTAGTCTGGAGATTTCCTCATCGAATTCGATTTTCATCTGATCGTTTATTTGTCTCGGTTTGCATTTCGCACATTGGCAACTCTTCCTGATATCCAGATAGTCCAACTCAAAGGTTTCTTGGTCGGAGAATGACAGAATGCAGTGTGTGTCCTTCCTCTCGAGAGAGACGAGGGTTGGCTCTCCGTCCATCTTCATACTTCCGTCTTAGCGGATGTCTTCTGAGGGTTCAATATGACGTGCAGAAGAAGCCCGACTGGCATGAGCATAACCCCAAAGAAGACGATCGCTCTGGTTTTGTTTAGGGCTAAATTCTGTTCCATCGCCTTTCTCCACATCCACCTCGTGGCCATTATGTCACCGGCGACAAAATGAGACCATGCAAGAACCGTTCCAGTCTCAGTACCAAGTAATTCTACCATGGTGTCGAAGAAGTCTGCAGGGTTGCCGGTGAGCAGTCCCATTAATCCACTCGGATTAAGGATTGTCGCGAGTAGCCAGATTGAAAGAGGTCCGATAAAGAGCAAGTCACCCCTCAGCCATTGTTTTGTTCTATCGGATTCAGGCTCAAGAAGCATTAACAGCCAGAATGGACCTACCCAGATGGTTGGGATCAAAAATAGTACGATGTTTACTGTTTCCATGCGATCCCTCCACTAGGCATTACTGATTTTTGGTTTTTGGTTGGTGGCCACTCGGGGCCTTTTGATATCCTCGAACCAAGTGTCTGTGCCATTCCAATCAGGAATAATCCCTAGGTCAGCGCAAATTAGCTTTGCAGAGATTCTTCCGCTTTCAAGTATGGTCGGCAACCCACTCCCAGGGTGAGTACCCCCTCCCACCAAGTAAAGTGATTCAAGCTCCTCAAACTTGTTTTGGGGCCTCCTCCATAGCATTTGATCTAACCCGTGTGCAAGATTGAACACAGCACCTTTGTAGATGTCCCTTGACGCCCAGTCATCGGGCGTGACGATAGTCTGAGAAACTATGTGATCCTTGATACCCTCGAAGCCTAAGTTCTCCATTTGTTTTAGGATTACGTCCATGTAATCGTGTTTTATTTCTTCCCAGTCAATACCTTCATGTGAGCTACTGGCGGGAACGAGGACATAGATTGTGGAATGCCCTTCAGGGGCCATGGTAGGGTCTGTAACACACGCATTTTGCACATATATCGAGGGGTCGTCCCAAGTGACTTTGTTCTCGGTCACTTCTTTCAGGTTTTTCTGGTAGTCTTTGGCGGCGTAGATTTGGTGATGAGGTGCGTCATATTGTTTGTCAAGTCCCAGATAGAGCATGTAAGTTGAGCACGAATAGGACTTCTCGTCTAGTTTCTTGTCGGACCACTTCTTTCGCAATTTGTCCGGAATAAGTCCCTTCATTCCGGTCGCAAAGTCTACGTTCATGACGAATTTATCTGCTGTGTATGTACCATTGTCGGTAACGACTCCGACCACTTTCTTACCTTCGAAGACAAAGTCGTTCACTGGTTCGTTTAATTTGATATCAACTCCAAGACCTCTGGCTATATCGGCCATTTTTTGGGTAATCGTACCAAGCCCTCCCTCAACATGGAACACCCCGTGTTCATACTCAAGATAGGCCAGAATGGTGAATAGGCTGGGTGCTTGGAATGGGCTCATTCCCAGATATTTTGTCTGGAATGACATGGCAAGTTGCATTCTCTCGTCGGAGAACACCTTCGAGAGATCTGTTGATACGCTCCTCCAAGGCCTGAGCACCCTTGCTACTCTCAAAGCTCTGCGACTTAACAAATCTGTAGGTCCTCTCCATGGGGAGTTGAGGCAGTTTTTCGACAGCTTTAGCTTTGTCCTGTTGTCCTCAATGTATTTCCTGAATCCATTCGCATTGTCCTCTCCGCAAAGCTCTCTGATTTGGGACACCATATCTTCAAGATCTGTGCTGGCGTCTATGCTCCCGCCCGCACCGAAAACGAGTCTGTAGTTCGGATTTAGTTCTATCAGGCCGAGCTCCTCCCGAGCATCGAGTCCGAGGGCTTCAAAGATTTCCTCGGCAATTTCTGGATAATGGAAAAATGTAGGGCCATTATCGTACTTGAAGCCATCTTTTTCGAACACCCTGGTCCTTCCTCCGACATCATCAGACTTCTCCAAGATTGTAACATTCACCCCTGCCTTGGCCAAAAGCATTGAGCATGCTAATCCACCCGGTCCTGCACCTACCACTACTACGTCACTATGTTTCATCATTTTATTCACCCTAATTTTAAACCCGTTTTGAACTCATCCAGTGAGCTTGTCATCTCGGAGATTAATCTAACTTCTGGATATGTCCTTATTACTAGACCATCCATGTACATCAATGATCGGATTATCGGGAACCCCTCTTCACCATAGTCTGCACCTGCATTTTCTACTGCGGATCTTACAGTTTTCATCATTACCTCAGTCAGGCTTTGCTGGCCGACACTAAGGTTTTCAAAGTCTTCATAGATGCCGTGCATGTCATTTTTGAACTCCTCGACCTTATCTGACCTCGGCCTTCTTTCGGCGAGTGAAATCAATGACTCGAAGGCCAGATCCTTGTCATTGTACGATAGGTGGTAGAAGAAGTTGAACAGAGAACTACTGACCTTTTTAGGAGCCTCACAAATTGCTCCATTGTCGATGAAAACAAAATTTCCCTCGGTGTCAAGTATGCAATTGCCGGGGTGTAAATCACCGTGAAAAGAACCCACTCCGAACATGAAGGCCCCATGGATTCTGAATAGTTCTAGCAAATCCTCCCAGGCTAAGTTCGATTTGACTATTCCCTGTTCGAGCGTCTGGCCATCAATAAGTTCGGATACCAAAACGTGTCTGTTCGATATCTCTGGATAGTATTTAGGAAATTTAAGTCTCGGCATCGGGAAATCTTCAGAGAGGTCTTCCTTAATCGCATGGAGCTTTGAGGCCCCGATGATTTCATTTCTCAAATCTAGCTCTCTTAGGGTGTAGTCTTGGACGTGCTCAAGGAGAGCGATTGGGTTGCCTACCTTTCTTAGTTTGGGAGATAATATCATGGCTAGCTTGAGCCACCGAGTCATTCTTTTTACGTCCCTCTTGAATTTTCTCTCATGATCCTCCTTGATTACCTTGACAACCACGTTTTCACCGGTTTTTAGTCTGGCTCTATGGACTTGCCCTACTGATGCGGCGGCCAACGGCTCGACATCAAACCATGAGATATTTTCGTGGTATGAGTCCGGCGCCTTTTCTTTTAGTATCTTGAATACGTCCTCTGCAGGGATCGTGGAGGCGCTACTGTACAGGGTCTGGAGTTGCTTGCACTTCTCGAGGCTGATTATATCCGGCCTGAGAGCGAAAATCTGTGCTAGCTTGACGGCGAGTAGGCCTTGCTTCTGTATCCAGTCTAAATTTGCTGGAGACTTTTTTGTTATCTGCCTCATGAACAAGGCGAACTTTAGCAAACGCACAATATATCCCCACGGCGGTGATGATATAATGTGATGTATCTATTCCAAGAGCTCACTGTTGAAATTGATGTCATATCTAACGGTATTTTTCCTGTCTTCTTGAACGACCCTAGTTACTTCCACGCCCGACTCCACTGGATACCTTGACAGCAGGGCTCCCTCGATTATTCCATCATCCAGAGAATGTATTGGTAGAACACCAGGCTTGTCACTTGGGTGCTCGACCAGGATATGGAATACTGGATCAATATCGTAACTGAGCTGACCCAGTCCTGCGAATTCCCACCAGTCCATCATCTCACTAAGATACTCAATGTTTCCTTCTATGTTTCTAAGTGAGAATGACAGTTCCTCCCCGACTCTGTTTCCTACCTGTCTGAGCAGGGATTCAATGTCTATGCCGAAAGCGGAAAGAGCCTCGATGCCACCTGATTCAAGATTTCTTCTAGCATCGCTGATCTCCAATCCAGAAGCAAGGAATGCGTCTGGATTGAAGGGAGTATCTTCTTCGGGAATATCATCTGAGATTTGAAGAACTTCTCTGATTTTCTCCAAGAAAGACCCACTGTCAATCGTAAGTTTCAATGGATCGACTATCCTTTCTTCGGTGAATCTTTTAGAGGCGGTGTCGTAGGGTATAGCTTCTTCCCATATTGTGTCGAGAAGATTTCTTTGAGACTCAGCAAATGACTCCGATTCGACCATCAAAGCAGCGTCATTCTTACCCCTTCCAACGGGATTAGATTCCATATTTAGGTATTGAATGACCTCATAGTCATCGACGAGTGCTCCTTGGGCGTCCAAGTCATCGGAGTGACGAACGTCAATTGATTCATGTAAATCATTGTAGAATCTGATTGTCCTTCTCTCAAGTTGAGAAAGGACTCTGACATTGACGCCTCTGGCCGCGGCCTCATTGACAGCTTGTAGTGCGCTGCTTCTGCAAAGGTGTAGTATACCGAATTTTCCCAGAGTAAGGACAATCTCCTTTTTAGAACCTTCAGATATCTTTTCTATCCTCTTCATGATATGAACTCTTTCTTTCAGTACAGCGAACTTAGGTTCATCATCGAGCGGTTTGCTGTCAACAACTGCGGAGTACTTAGATCCAGCCTGCATGTCTACCAGACCCTGCTCTATTCGATTGAGTTGTTCCTTCCTTATTTCTATAAGATGTGTAACAGCCTGATCAAGGGGAGGGCTTGAAAATCTCATCGGCCTGTCTGCGGTTGTAGTCACAAGCCCAATTCTTTGCAGTCTTTCCAGTGAATTGTAAGCGTCTAATCTCGTAGTGTCAAGCTCCTTAGCCAGCTCACTTGCCTTGATGTTGGGTTTACGTGACAATACTGTAAGTGCGTTTATTTCCCTCTCGGAGAGCCCAGCGTCAGTTAGTATTTGGTTCCACATCAGGAAAATCTCCCTCCTTCGGTTATCTTGCTGAGTGCATCAAGAATCTTTGCCACGTGCCTTCTTGGTCTGAACAACCAGTCATAGACATGGTGAATCGTGTTATCAGGTCCGATGACAAATGATGACTTTGCGGGGAAAGTCCCGAGATGAACAGGTACGTTGAACATTTCAGCGACGCTTCTTTCTGGATCTGACAGGAGGGTGAATGGGAGTTCTAAATCATTCTTGAACTCCCTGTGTTGTTTTACAGAGTCTTCACTAATTCCGATTATTTCTACGGGAGGCTCGAGAGACCGAAACAAATCGTATTGTTGTTTGAATGTCAAACACCCTCTCTTGCATGTGGGGGAGCCTGCTTTAGCGTAGAAAAAGAGGACTTTCCATGAGTCTTCTAGTTCGTTAAAATTGAAGTCTTCTCCCTCACTAGTCTTCAGGGTGAAGTCAGGCGCTTTCTTTCCAATCATTGATGACATTACAATACCTCAAGTTTACGCTGAGGCTTCTTATATGTCAAGTATGTGGCCCATTCTCTTTCCCTTAGTGGATAGGTATTTGATATTCTCAATTGAGACACCGGAAATGTGTTCCACCCTTCTATCGACCTCAATTCCATTGTCACGAAGACCGTTGATCTTCAACGGGTTGTTGGTCATTAATCGGACTTTCTTTACCCCTGCATCTGCGAGCATTTTTGCTGCTATAGCATAATCTCTGGCGTCTGCTGGGAGACCCAGAGCTAAGTTTGCATCCAGGGTGTCATAGCCAATGTCTTGGAGAGCATATGCTTGGATTTTGGAATGTAGGCCGATTCCGCGACCTTCCTGCCTCAGATAGACAATAGCTCCACAACCAGCTTCTTGGATTTTCATCATCGCGGCCTTAAGCTGGGGTCCGCAATCGCATTTCATTGACCCGAAGGCGTCTCCGGTGAGGCACTCGGAATGTATCCTCACTAGGGGTGACACGGCACCGGACAAGTCCCCCGTGTACAGGAGCGAGTGCTCCTTTCCAGCCTCGTCCAGAGTGACACTCACTCTGAAGTTTCCATACTCTGTTGGCAGGTATGCGTCAGCTTCAATTTCTATTGGTTCAGCATCTGTTTTGACTTGTATAGTCATGAATCCCCGTCATTGCGGGAGGTTATGAATGAGTGTTTGAGAGCGAGCAGGCGGGAAAACAGCGCCTTATATGCGCAGGCGACTGAACATGGCCATGATGGAAGTGATGGGCGACTTTGTCAACCTTGGTTCCCCCAGGGTTCGCAGGATCAACGACAAAGAAGTTCGAGCTTCCGGGCAATTCGTTCTGTATTGGATGACATCCACGAGACGATATCACTACAACGCGGCTCTCGAGAGAGCAATCGAGATAAGTATCAGCCTTGACAAGCCACTTTTGGTAATCGAGTGCATATCGGTCAGGCATGAATGGTCGAGCGAAAGAGTCCTCTCTTTCGTGGCTCAGGGAATGGTAGACAATATGGCCATTTTCGACGAACACAAAATCACATATGTTCCGTGGATAGAGAATCACATGGACTCCGGAGATGGAATGTTAAGGAAGCTATCCTCGAGGGCATGCTCCATTGTGATTGACGACTATCCGACCTATCTGCCGAGGTGGGTGATGGAGAGAGCTAGCAAGTCCAGTGAAGTTGCAGTCGAAGCAGTAGACTCCAACGGAATACTCCCCATGAACTACGCAGACAAGGCACACAAGACAGCTTACTCTTTCAGAAAACACGTCCAGAGAAGTCTTCACAGCGCTCTCTCTACTTTCCCAAGCGAGAATCCCATGGTCGGTGTCAAGACTGACCTCACCATGAAAAAGTCAGAGTTATCGAAGCTCGTCGAGGAACTCGAATTGGAGTTTTCCCCTCTTGAGTGGATTTGGAGAGTAGCTGAGGGGGGTGAAGTGGCAAAGAAGGCTATGGCGCCGTTGGACATCGACCACGAAGTCTGTGCGGTTGAATCTGTCAGAGGAGGACACTACGAAGCAGTCAGTAGACTTGGGAACTTCATAGAGAACAGGCTATCAAATTACTCTGAAGGGAGGAATGACGCCGATAACCCATCTGTGAGTGGCCTTTCCCCGTGGTTACACTTCGGGCACATTTCCTCATTCAGAGTGGTCAAGTCGGTCATGGCCAAGGAAAATTGGACATACGACTCCGTCTGTATAGAAGACACTGGTAAAGGCTCAAGGTCTGGCTGGTGGGGACTTTCTGAGTCCTCGGAGTCTTTCTTGGATCAAATAATCACTTGGAGGGAGCTCGGATTCAATTTTGCCCACTTTAGGAAGGACCACAATACCCTAGACTCCATACCCTCATGGGCAATGAAGACATTAGATGAGCACAGAGTCGATGAGAGGATACCCTACACGTTTGAAGAAATAGAAGGTGCGAAGACAGAAGATGAGGTTTGGAACTCAGCCCAGAGGCAACTTATCAGAACTGGGCACATGCACAACTACCTCAGGATGCTTTGGGGAAAGAGGATATTAGAGTGGTCTCCTGATCCCGAGACGGCGGCAGACTGGATGATAAAAATCAACGACAGATGGGCATTGGACGGAAGAGACCCTAACTCCTACACGGGAATATTTTGGGTCCTTGGCAGGCATGACAGGGCTTGGGGTCCAGAAAGACCAATTTTCGGTAAGGTAAGATACATGTCTTCAGCCAACACCAAGAAAAAGCTCAAACTCGAAGGTTACATATCTAGATGGGCGGAGGACGCTCCAACTCCCAAGAATCCACCATGGTGATTGGATGTACAATTACACTCACGAGACTGTTGTGGAAGCAGACATTGGCACCACTTTCCAGTGGTTTGAGCATGAGGGTTCATTCAGGAGGCTGATGCCACCGCTGTCTCTTATACACATCTCCGAGCCCACGAGACGCTACAACAT
>CAXHBZ010000027.1:0-9103 GCA_964015215.1 uncultured Candidatus Poseidoniales archaeon
AGATGTGTATAAGAGACAGTCTCCAGCCAACAAATCCTCGATGTTGGCATCTGAATAAAACTCCCTAGCGAAAGAAACCACATTACTATGTAGATTAATAGGCTCGTTCGGATACTTATTTTCAGGCTTGGTTCCTGCAAGGGAACCAACGAGTGCATCGATTTCAGATGGATCCACGTTGTGAGTCAGAAGGCCCAGGTCATGCGCGGTGACTGAATCAAGAAAGTTTCCTGCCAGTACCGCGTATCGGGAGCACTCCAGGCCACATATTCTAGCTGTTCTCTGGGTTCCTCCAAGTCCAGGGTATATTCCTATGGAGGTTTCAGGAAATCTGAATTGACTCCTCCTGGTTCCTATCCTGTAATCACATGCCAGTGCTAGCTCAAGTCCTCCTCCCAGAGCTAGACCTGTCGTCAGCGCGATCGTGGTCTTTTGACTATTCTCAATGCTGTTCAGAACCTCATGACCTTTGGAAGTGAACTCGTAAATTTCGTCGAACGAGTCCTCTTTTAGCTTGTCAACGAAGAATTTCACATCCGCCCCAGCCACGAATGCCTTACCAGCTCCTTCGAAGATGATAGTGGAGACGTCTTTCCTAGAGTTGATTTCGTCGATGACCGAACCAAGTTGTGCAACCATATCGACATTTAGTGCATTCATAGCCTCGGGCCTGTTCAGCTTTACATTTGCTACATTGTCTTCAATATTCAAATCAATGTATGAGAATTCTAACCGCTCATTTCTGCCTGCAAGCCACAATGGTACCTCGAGACCCACTAAATCGGAGTATTCGGATGCCATGCGAGATACATTCTCCATTCCAATTTCATTGGCTATCTCAAAAGGACCCTTGGCCCATCTGAGGCCAACCTTGGCTCCTCTGTCTACGTCTTCAATTGAGCATACCCCTTCTTCCACAATCTGTGAGGAAACCAAGAAAACCTGCCCCAGAAGCCTCTCAGAAATTATCTTGGTAGTTTCCTCGTCGCATTCCTCGGGACCGTCAATACTCCAGATCCCTCCCTCTTCAACCAATTTCCTGAGATTATCTGAGCCACGGTATCTCGGAGTTTCTAATTGATCAGCAAGATAGTCAGTCGAGTGAAGGGCAATGGGCGGACCAGTTAGGTTCATCAAAGCGAATGGTCCCATTCCTATGCCGAAGGATTTCCTGGAGACTGCATCTATTTGGGCTGCTGTACCAATCCCCTGCTCTAACAGGATACACGCCTCATTGAGCCACGGAACAAAGAATCGATTTACAACAAATCCCGGTCTGTCTTTGCAAACGATCACCACTTTTCCCATAGACTTGCAGTATTGCTCGACCAGCTTTACGGTCTCATCGGAAGTCCCGGATGCCGGTATGACCTCAACGAGCCTATTCTTTGCTGGATGATAGAAGAAGTGAAGGCCCACAAATCTATCCGGTCTTCCCGTAGCATCTGCTAAGTCATTGACAGAGAGAGAGGATGTATTACTAGCAAGAATTGTATCCTTTCCACAAACCTCGTTAAGAGTTTGAAAGACCTCCTTTTTAATATCAAAGTCCTCAAAAACAGCTTCAATCACCAAATCGGTGCTTGGGTCAACATTTTCAGTTCCAACTACTCCTAGTATTCTGGATTTTATCTCTTCGACCTGCTTGGTGTTGAATATCCGCCTCTCTTCTGCCTCATTAAGGAAGTCAGATACAATCCCCTGTCCTCTTTCCACCCACTTAATCTCCCTGTCGACCATTTGTACCATGAATCGTTCCTGAGCGCTTTTCTGTGCTATCCCAGAGCCCATGTTCCCCGCACCAATGACTGCCACTTTCTCAATCGGTCCCATGGCCCCCGGAGGAGGGTCCAATCAATGAATGCAGCGGATGAGAGGTCTGGGTCACCGTCTCAGGATGAAAGAATTTATTCATCCCACACATCTCATCGAGAACAATGGCACCACGGCGCGTCGTCTCGATGGTATTGATATTCATCTTACTGTCTTCCGTTTCCCAGATAGCTATCGCGAATAGCGGGGGGAAGTTCAATTCCTCAGGTGGATGCAATTGTCATGGTGGTTCAGCAGCAGCGCCAACCCCCACACATAACTTTCCTACCATGTACTCACCTGGACAAACTTATTCCCTCAACATAGGCATGAATGGAGGGGTTTCTGGGTCCAAGGGAGGCTTCAACCTGCAAGTATCAGACGGTACCCTCTCAACGGGAGTAGGAATAATGAACACTCAGATAAATTCTGCAGGAAATCAAGCAACCCATCAATTCCCGGACTACAGAAGTTGGGGAATTGAATGGACTGCCCCCTCAGCTGGTTCAGGTACAGTCACCTTCTCTCTAGCTGTTTTGGCAGCGAACGGGAACGGTAACACAGGAGGGGATAGTTGGGCGACAATCTCTATTCAGTCCAGCGAGGACTCGGGCTCCACAAATACGCCACCTGAGGCATCTTCGGTGAGCTATGTCCCATCTGATCCTACCAAGGAAACAGGATTGTCGATATCCTACAATTACTATGATGCAGATGGCGATTTCGAACAGGGTACCTCTATTCATTGGTTCAGGGACGGCCTCAGAGTAACTCAGATAGATGATCTGACTGATGTTCCGACTAGCTTGATTTCCAAAGGGCAAAGCTGGAGAGTTGAGCTCACCCCTAATGATGGTAATGAATTTGGAGATACTGTTTCTCTTGACCCAATATCAATCGGTAATACATTGCCAATCGCGAGGAGCTTGTCCATTGGCCCGGACGCACCAATGGACGATGACGATCTAACTCTGTCATGGGACTATTATGACCTCGATGGAGACCCTGAGGATTCTCAACAGACTCTAATTTATTGGTTCTTGGACGGTTCCAGAGTAGTTGAATTGGATGGAGAATTGACAGTCTCCAGTTTCATGATTAGGTCTGGAGATGAGTGGGAGGTCTCGGTAACCCCAAGCGACTCATCGGAATACGGTGACACTGCGTATTCCGGGAAAGTCGTAATAGGCTCCTCCAATACCGGTCCTTCAGTCTCTGCATTCATTTCAACATCTGGAAATACGTTGACTACTGACTCATTGCAACTAATATACACCCCATATGATCCGGATGGAGATGAAATTCAATCAACTGAGATTAGATGGTACAAGGACTCAGTCATGGTCTCAGCTTTCAATGATGAGACCATAGTTGACCCCTCATTTACATCCAAGGGGCAGTACTGGGAATCCCATGTCAGGGTCTTCGATGGACTGGTATGGTCAGATTGGTTCGTTACTTTACCCGTTCCCATCGTAAACACTCCGCCCGTGGTCACAAATATATCACTGATGCCTGAAGGAAAGCTGACAACCGACTCCGAATTATATGTGGAGTGGGAGCAATATGACGAGGATGGGGATTTGGAATTTGGAAGCCAAATTCGTTGGTGGGTTGATGGCGAATGGATTACGGAGTATGACGGCCTAACGTCAATTTCCTCTTCTGAGGTTGATAGAGATGAACATTGGTCAGTGCAAGTCATACCCGGAGATGGAGAGGGACTTGGGACTTCGATGAAGACGAACTCAAGGGCGATAGAAAACGCCAAGCCCGCTATACTCGAAATAACCCTTCAAGGGTCCACTTCCGGAGAAACAACTGAGGCGCCGGATTCGCTCAGTGACCTCCTTGTAGTAACTATCTCCGAGGATCCAGATAATGAGCCCATTGAACTGGATTATGTATGGTTTAGAGATGGATTCGTGATTCCCGACCTGGATGGATTTGATAGGGTAGATGAGTTAAGGCTAGAGCCAAATCAGGAGTGGGAGGTCATCGTAACAGCCACTGATCCATGGGGCCTTTCCACGAACTCATCTGCTTCGACGATTATTTCTAACATTGCCCCCACAGCCTCATGGACAGTTACTCCATCACCTCCACTAACAGGGTCATTAGCTACATTCGACGCAACATCTTCGTTCGACCCGGATGGAGTAATATCATCCTATGAATGGGTGATAGATGGAGCAGCGGTATCCGGAAGCACCGTCGATGTGATTATGGGACCGGGACCGCATTCCATACACTTGACAGTCGTGGATAATTTACAGGTAGCCAATACGTATCTTTCCACGATAGTTTACGACGATGTTCAAACTGCCACTTCCCTTACAGCTACTTTGGATGGAGGCCAAGTTTCACTGAGTTGGCAAGGGACATCAGATGAGTACAGAGTATACAGATCTACCAGTCCCATCTCATCAGTAGTAGGGTTGACGATTTTCGATGAGCAGCCTCAGTGGGGTGATGCAATACCACAGCCGTTGCAGTCATTGGGCTCCACGGAATATCAAGAGTGGAGGGAAACGGCTCCAATAGCCACTAATCTGTATTACGCAGTGACTTCGGTGGTGGACGGCAAAGAAGTGGTATGGATAATTGATGGACAGAATCACGTGAACATCGACACGTCATCTATTGCTTCCTCTGGTCCAGAACCTATTGATGAAGCAAGCCAGCTTACAACCATCTTAATCTCTGGAGGCATGGCAACTCTGGGAATCGTCTCTCTCGCCCTGGCCCTTATTGACAATAAGAGGAGATTAAAATGAATAGGATAGCCATTGTCATTCTTCTGTGTGTCTCTTTAGCATTGGCACCCGGTTACTCCGTGGCAAATCCGGGTGGCAACGGTGATGCCGACAGGGACTACTCATGTGGGGGTTCGTGTCACGGAGACCCCTCCTTGAGCATGCCTTCAGATGCCACTATCGGGATTTCCCTCGCAAACGAAGCATTCTCAGAACAAGCAGTTGCGGTGGAAGTGACTGTCTCCAGTATGAGCACTCCTTCGAATATTTTTGGTATATTCATCCTAGGCTCATTGAACGGAAACTCCGATACCCCCGAAGATCATGGATGGCACATAATTCAGGATCCAAATGGGGGCTCTTCGAACTACATCGAGACGAAAATGCCGTCCTCCGGAACAATTACTGCAACCTGGGTAATGCTATCACCAGAAACTATTGGAACCCACAATCTATACGCAGAAATCCATCATGGTTCCTACGGTGGCGACAAGGCATATTCAGGTGTAAGTGAAGTTTTCGAGGTCGTCGTCAATGAGGTTCCAGAGGGACTCCCGGGTATCTCGAGTAAATGGGTCGCGCCATCGTTTAGGGTGTCTGGCGACAACTCCCCTCTGGAGATCACCACCAGAAATTCCACAGACATCTCTGTCGAATGGATGATGGAGGGTGAGTGGGATCCAATCCCTGCGTCTGTTCAGTGCGTCTCTGACATAGTGGAGGGCATATGCAATGATTGGGAGGCGGATATTCCGGCCACCATGGGGGAAATTGATATTGTCTACAGAATTACGACTTTCAATGGAACTTACTCAATAGAACAGCCTTGGCTCAAGATGGGCACAGCACCCCCTCCATTTGAGGGCGATATTTGGTCAGCAAGAGCTCATTCGTTTGCATTTGCACTCCTGATAATATCAATCCTCGTAACACTACAGGGCAGGTTCTCACCAGTCATTGATGTGAAAGATATCGATCAGACGAAAATAATCGAAAATTCATCCCTTGTTAGGTCTGAAGAAAATCCGGGTTGGCTCTGGAATCCAGACACGGAGAAATGGGTGGAAGACCCCGAGTATCAGGAGGAGGTCGGATAATGGTCAGCTCTGCAACACTGCATACCGCGATGGCTGAGATTGTCGTGGGGTCGATGGTACTCGCTACTCTTTGTGCTGTTGGATGCCTAGCCTCGAAGATCCTCCCTCCTTCTGATTTCAACAGTGAGTCCCTTTTCATCACCATGGACAGGGCCTCTCTGGCAGGGTCATTTCTGGCTCTTTTGTTCATTCCTATCGCTATAATGACCGGCAACCTGGCTGCTGAAGGACATGCTGAAAGCGCGCTACTTTACAACAAGTTCGTCTACAGTGGACTGGCTCTCGGCTTTTGGTCGGCTTTCGTGATTGGCAGGTACAGGATGGGGCCTGGGCTTTGGGACGTTAGGAAATTGGCAATTCTTCAGTCTGCTACAGCCGTGCTCGCATTCCTGATGACTACTATGGCGTCCTCAATTGGGGGAAAGCTAGCCAGAGGGGAATCACTGTTTGACGTTCTGCCATTCTGGCTACCTTCAGACTCGGCTGCTATCCTACCATTATGGGCATCATCTGCTCTTTTGGCAATAGGGGCTGTCTCCACAATTGTTGTTTTTAGGCTGACGCTTCCTAGAATCCAAACTATCGACTAACTCTGGGAAATTCCAATAAAAATATTCTCGAGCCTTTCGGAGAAGACATCGGGGTTCAATCCCATCATGGAGATGCCCATTCTTCCACTCTTTGACCATTCATTCCTATTGTTTTCGTCCCCCGCCTGTTTCAGAGCATCATGCCAAGCCGAGAAATCATTCCTGGGAAGCAACCTACCTGACTTTCCATCAGATATTGTCTCCTTAAATCCCCCTTCGTCTACGAAAAGTGCCGGTGTCCCGATGGTTTGTGCCTCAATAGGAGTAAGGCCAAATGGCTCTGAATGAGCCATACTAACTACTGCCTTGGCCCCTCTAATTAAACTACAGAGATCACCGGAACTAAGTCGGGGTGCGATCCATATCTCTACCTTACAATCCTCTGCATGACTGACTAAGGCATCAAGATCTTCTTGTCCCCCTCCTCCCACGAGTGCTAAAGAGTGTCCACTTCCCTTTAGCATCGATATTGTCTCCCAAGTCCCTTTCACCCAGCTTGCCTTACCGACTGTTACCACGTAGGGTTCAACCGGCCCCTCTATCTTGGTTGGCTCATTTGGAGAAGGGTTTTGAGTAAACTCATCAATACCTAGACTTGGCAAGAGGATGCCAGACGGTATTCCATAAACCTCAGCAATTCTTAATGAAGTAAATTCAGAGTTTCCGCTTATGGCAGATCTACCTCTAGCAGAAAGCCCCCTGATAAGAGAAAGATCTCTTCGCCTCGCTACGGTCAAAGCGGCCTTTGTCACGCTGAGGTTCCTCTTTGGCCTGCCGTCAATCCCCCTGTGGAGGACATCCTCGTGTAATCCTCTGTGGGGTTCTAGAAGGTGTAAATGAATAGCCATCTCCTCTGGGATAATTTCCAAGATCGCCAAGCTACCATCTCCACTCGTTATGTGTATACAGTCGTATTCCTCGATCTCCTCTGTTAGGTTCCCAACTGACTTCCAGCATTCTAGGGCTTTGGGATAATCAGAGTCAAGAACTCTGGAAATCACATCACTAGATTGAGTCCATTCCAATCTGGGTGTCATCAGTGGAATGCCCATTTTCTCGCAGACCTCCTCAAGTCCAGAAGAACTTTCCAAGGTCGCGACAGTTACAGCAAATTTCTTAGACAGGGCTGGAAGATTTCTGATTATGTCTCTCTCCGCTCCTCCCATGGGTGCGAAGCTTCCCTTTACGACCAGCATCCTCATTCGAGAAGGGCTGTCCACCTCGCCATTGCGCACCATGAGGCTCCATCACCCGTCCTCGTTTAAGTCCAATACGCCTTGGTGAGAACATGGTGAGGAGAGTTTTGCTGGTCAGAGGACCCCGCCTTTCGAAAGATTCTGGTCTGGGCAGGGCACACCATTCAATTGAGTCTTTATTGAATTCAGCTCTGGTTCCCAATTGGACGAGAATCAACACTATCGAACACCAACCAATGGAATCTCTTCTATCGAGAGTAAAGAAGAGATGGTTCTCCCACCCAAGATTAGTTGAACAGATATCTGAGTCTACAGAGGCCGATTTGATACATATCACAGATCAAGAGCAAGCTCATTTGGTCCCAAAGAAGAGCAAAGTACCGGTGATCGTGACAGTCCATGACCTATTCCACATAAGACCAAGGGAGATAGTTGGGGGCGATGTAACCGTTGCCGTGGGGGACCGAAATCCGGGATTCGTCAGGAGAAGAGATCTGAGAAGTCTGGAGAAGGGACTTCAGAGAGCAGATATGCTGATTTGTATCTCCGAAGCGACCTTGGAAGACGTTAAGAGAACATTTCCAGGAAAGCAGGTCGCGTTGGTAAGACATCAAATTGACATTGGCTACTGGAGTCCAATATCAAATCCAAAGCCAAGAGAGATACTCGGTAACCTAGACGATGAATCCAAGATGTTGGTGATAACCCTCGGAAGCAACGAGGAAAGGAAAAGACTCGGGTTTGCCAAGTTGGTGATTTCATCTTTGCCAGATGAGGTATCCAAGGACATCAACGTCATACATATAGGAAGTGACGTGAAAATAACCGATGATCAACTACTCGCAGCCCTGCAAAATGCGGAGGTCCTCCTTTTCCCGAGTGCAGGTGAAGGATTTGGGTATCCTCCCGCTGAGGCGATGGCCGCTGGATGTCTGGTGCTTGCATCGGATTTGCCCGCACACAATGAGATAATTCCAAGCAGCTGCCTACTACCTCCAACCTCGGTCGAGGATTGGGTGAGAGAGTTGACAGGCATCCACGCCAACTGGAGGGCCGCGGGAGGCGTTCCGAGGCATCCCTCAGAAGAGCTGATGAAACACGTGATGGACAGCTTGAGTCCTGAATCTCAGGGAAAATCACTGGCTGAGGCTTATGAGACAGTTTTCAGAGCTCGTAAACGAACTGAAGACTGAATAACGACTGATTATAAGGTCAACTTGAGACGTAGCATCTGGGCTAGGAGGCGAACAGATGCTAAGTGTAAGCAACCTCACGAAGGCCTTTGGTTCGGGGAGGAACAAGCTTGAAGTCCTGAAGGGAATCGATTTGGACATCGAATCTGGCGAGCTTGTCGCCCTTATGGGACCTTCAGGATGTGGTAAGTCCACCCTTCTGAATATAATAGGCGGACTTCTCGAGGCTGACTCAGGATCTATCTCACTGAATGAATTTGAGTACGGCAAATATCCTCCAAGCAAAGTAGTGGATGTAAGAAGGAAGGGAGTAGGATGGATATTCCAAGATTTTCATCTCGTAGACAGACTCTCGGCACTGGATAACGTTACCTTCGCACTGGAGCTTTCTGGAGTTCCGACATCACTCGCTGCTGTCTCTTATACACATCTCCGAGCCCACGAGACGCTACAACATCT
>CAXHBZ010000028.1:0-8815 GCA_964015215.1 uncultured Candidatus Poseidoniales archaeon
ACACCCGTTATGTCGTCGGCAGCGTCAGATGTGTATAAGAGACAGGAAGAGATATCAAGCCAACACTCACATCAGTCAAAATCTCGTCCTTCTCAGCTCCGTCTATTGACTCCAAGGCAAGCCTGCGAGCCTCATATAATTTCGATGAAATCCCAACCGAATCTTTCGCAGCAATCAGATGCCAAGCCATCATGACTCGAAATGGATAAGCTCTCTGCAGAGACTTCTCCTCGATCAGGAAATCTGTTAAGCCCTTAATTTCGGCAGACATGGTAAATGACGATACAATCTCATCCGTGTATCTTATCTGATCTATTTTCTTCAATAGCTTGGAAGCCTCCATTCTAACCTGAGTGGGTGAGTTTTGATGAGTAAGAGCCAACCTCAGACAGTCTTCATCAAAATTTTCTATTCCTGAAATGATTGAGTTAAGTGAGATGTTTTCAGAATCATACAGTATTAGTTTCAGACTAACATCAAGCCCCCTATAGTCTGATACTGATCTCCCTTCGATGTATTCTAGCGCTAGAGCATAATCCTTCTTTTCTATGAGTGCCTCTGAAGCTAGCCAAGCCAGTTTGTTAGGCATTGTTCTTCCAGCTCCATGGATGAGACCAACGCCTTCCATTATCTCGTCTAGCGGTATTTTATCGGGGTACAAATCCTCTCTGAGCCACCCCTCGATTTTTATCGATATGGAAAGCGGGTCGTCGTGATTTCTCCGTACAGCAGAGTCCCATCTCAATTCTCTTCCCTCTCTTAGCGCGATAAGCATGCACATCGCAGAAGCAATCTCTTCAGCCTCTCCTCCGACATTCTTGAGTATCTCCTCAGCCCTGTTTGATCGTGCCGCCGCAAGAAGAATTCCCTGTAAAAGAGACCCTTCATCCTCAAGCCCAGAAAGAGACCCTTCTATCCATTCTTCCCATTTATCGAATCGAGGCTTTCCAATCAAGTCCTTCTTGATTTTGTTTACCGTGTCTCTTTGTGATAGTGAAAGAGGGAATGGCAAATCTATTTCCAACCAACTCCTCAAGCTATCCCGATTCTCGTAATCCAGCTTAGATCCCTCTAGCCATGTGCCACGGTCCCCGGAGACCTCATTTCTCTCTACTACAGGGAACAATCCGAGCTCCGCCAGCAGTGGTGATTCTCTCGCGACCCTCTCCCAGACAGGATGAACCCCTTCTTCACACCTTTTTCTGATTAACTCCATCTCATTTTCATAACTGTCGTTCCAAGAATCCTTCATTCTATTCTTTTGCACAATCAGGACCGCTAATCTGTATCCCGAAGGGAGCCCCTTATCCTCAATTACACTCTGTGGAGAAGAAATTGCATCCTCAACTCTTCGAACCTTTCCCCTTCCTCCCCTCCTTCCGACTCTTTTGGTCTTCGAGACCCCACCTTTGTTGGCTTCAGGAACTGATCTGTCACTTTCTTCCTTCGTAGCCCCGATCATAGCGAGTGCTTTCCACTCCTTGCTCAGTCCCTTGAAAGACGCGGATCTTTGAATAACACTCTTTCTCCTTTGGATGTCGTCTCCAGCCTTGCGCAACTCATCCAAACACTCTAGAAGGCGCTCTTCCACAACACATCCCTACTTCACGGCCTATGCGCTCTGTACATCAACACATCGCCTCACTACTCCGTAAATCAGGGAAGCAACTCAAGGAGCCATAGGAAACCTAGAAAAGCATGGATTACAATTACGATAAGAATCATATCTTGGAATTTTAAGCCTAATTTACCTTCCTCCGAATCCCTTAACATCGACGACCGAGAATCACTTTTCCTAAACCTGAGGTATGTCAGCAACCCAAGTCCAAAGACTCCGCCTGCAGTATGCAAAGAACCCGCGCCCCCTGGAAATAAAAGCCCACTTAGGCTCCAACTCTCTAGCCTGATATTGTATGCTATGTTAGCGCCGAATCCGGTAATAACCATGATCCAAGACAATAGATAAATCTTCTTTTGTGTTCCTTCTTTACCTTGGCTCCCTCCCTGAGCGTGAGACAAATTTTGATTCATATTGCCAAACTTACCGTTAATTCTCAATATCCAAATTATAACGAAAACTGCTATGACAGGATGAAGCAGTATTATGAGCAAGTCAACCGCATTCACAACCCCCCGGACAGGACTTTCACTATTCAGGAATACTATCTTAAATTCAAAATAGCTTATCTTATTGAACAATAATCATTATCTCATGCCTGGCTTCCAGAATTGAAATGGAAGAGCCGTCTCTCCCTTCATGGCCCTGAACGCCAAATGATCGGCACGTTCATTCCACCTATGTCCCTCATGGGCACGTACATGCTCAGTAGTAACCTCAATTACGTAAGATACCTCATCCCACAGATCCCGGACTGTTCTCGCCAATTCCTTGTTCGCTTTCGCCTTCCATTTTCCCGAGCCAACCTTCATGGCATATTCTGAATCTCCCCTTAGTATTACTTTACCAGATTCGTGATTCATCAGAACCCACCTCAAAGCGTGTCCGAATGCGCTCAGCTCTGCAGTATTATTAGATCCTACAGTGGCACCAAGGAATCCTTCTTTGTTGGCTTCAGTGACCACTGCTCCACTTGATTCTTTGACGAGATCGCCACGCCCCTTTCCTATGCCATCGTCACCAATTATTACGCAGAAGCCCCATCCTGCTGGTGTCTCAGGGCCCACGTTTTTATTTTCCCCACACGAACCATCAAAGTAGATGTAGGTGGAATCTTTGCCCATTGTTATTCCTCAATGAGACTGCGATACGTAGCCCCATCGAGAAGGTTTTCTAACTCAGAAGCATTGCTTATGGACATCTTGCATATCCACCCATTTCCATAAGGATCCTCATTGATTTGTTCCGGGGAATCCTCTAGGGATTCATTTACTTCAGTCACTTCGCCTGAAATAGGTGCATATATCTCACTTACCGACTTCACAGACTCCACACTGGCGAATGACTCCATGGATCCGACGACCGCACCTATTTCTGGCAACTCAACCCAGACAACGTCTGTCAACGCGTCTTGAGCGTAATCAGTCACTCCGATCACCACACTATCCTCTTCTATCCTAATCCACTCGTGTTCTTTCGTGTATAGCAGTTCATCAGGTACCTCGCTCATATCATCGCCGTTCTACTCGAGAGGGCCCTGACACTCAAACCTTCGTTCCCTACTCTTCTTCCAAACTCCTTTCCAAGTGAACCTTCTCAAGTTCAGCCCATGCCCCTCCCATCTTCTCAACACTGGTGTCTTCCTGCTCCTTCTTCAATCGAGCAATCATCTCCTCCTCGCCCTCTCTGCTAATCCATGGATCGAGGAAGAATCCACCATATTCCCTCCCCATCGCTCTCCTTAAAGACAAAATAAACACACAGATGAGAACTAAGAGAATTGGAAACACCAAGGCCCGTCTGTCCATCATAGTCAAATCATCATCAAAGATTACCAAGATGCCATCTGACATTGAAATCGAGGTCAAGAAAGCCAATGCAATTACAACGCCGATTAGAACTCTTTGAAGCCGTGTCGCGGGAGACTCCATGTCTACGAGATGGGGTTCAGGTGAATCAACTTCACCTACATCAGTAGTCCTGTTGGATTAGCTTCAGTATTTTGTATGGGAGGAGGGCACGGTTCACAGGAGTGACTTCCAAGATACGGCCATCGTCTCTTCTTCTGATGTCTTGGAGCAACGGATGACGACTCTTTTTGTGTAGAGTCAATAGAGATGGCATATCATACTTCAGTGCCTCTCTGACAGCCGAAACAAAGCCCTCGCTCTCTACAGTGAACTTCCCGACTTCATCGACTACCAGATATTGACAGTTACCTACGGCATCGAGTATTGCTGGGACCCCGACCCTGTCTATTTCACTGGGGTCTATTCCGTATCCCAGGACTCTATGTCTGGAGTCGATTTCCTTGTGCGCCATCACCCCCCTCTCGCCACTAACGATATTGACACAAGCATATCCAACCCTCTCGCCATTCTCGATTATTGCTTCGGACCTCATTCCTGCAATGACAGGAATTCCAGATGAACCAGAGCTCTCCTCCTCGATCATTTTGACAACTTTATCCAGGACAGCAGACTTGCCGGATCTGGGAAGACCGGTTATTCCTATCTTAGGATTAATGCCCATTATCTCCTCTCCTCTCTGCCTCACTCATGTGATAGTAGACGATTGTAGGATAAGCAACGATAATAGTCTATTCGGTCACAGAAGTCCTATTCTTCCCTAGTACGGAAATCTATTTCCGTTTTGGGGCTAGCATGCTCTGTACTAAATTGAAAACGCTAAATCATCTTCCGGAACAGGGAACGGTAGACTCTCAATCTCGTAGTTGTTCACGTTATTGTTTGCCCCCCATGCCTTAGACCAGATTTCCAGATCCTTCGAATTCATCACCTTACAGAGCCATTCTAGGCCCATAGTAAGAGAACCTGAGCCTCGATCGATAATTGATTCAGTCACCTCGTCTGAAAACTCTAGGTAGTTCACCGAATTGCTTAGTACGCAGTTATCTGGAATTACTGCCCAGTGGAGACGCCTATCATCATTGGAATTTAGAATCGCCTGACAAGCAATCCTAGGTCCTACTGACTCCCTTTCGTCCCCTGTCCACACGGATTGGGATCTCTGGATGGCACCTTCCTCTACATCGTCTTCAAAGGAAGGATGGTGCAACCTGACTTCTCCATCAATGAATACGAAATGAGCGCTCCTGATGAAAGGTATTGCAACCTTACCGTCATCACTCCAGTCTTCGATAAACTCCGACCATGAGCTCTGGTCTATCTCGCCCACTCTGACTTTCACAGAGTTTCCATCTGGGTTCAACCAATTTCCTGCTTCGGAAAGTCTTGGCTTATCTGCCAGTCTACCAATCGCATCAACAACCGCTCTTCTTTCATACGGGTCCGTTGGCATTCTTGGAACAGCCCAAGTTGCGTCTGTCCAAGAAGACCAAGATCCTCTTTCCAACTCTAGACATGATGCTCCCCTCAAGAGTCCGGAATCAATGGAAATGTCACTTACGGTTAGTGGGCCGTAGCTCATCATATTCCGTGTATTGCCTCCAACCTCGAGGCCAACTACTGCCACCCCTTGAGTTATGCCGGGAAACACTCTCTGTGAGTCCGGGAATGACCAAGTCGAGAACCAATCGTTGCCGTCAACAAGGAGTTTCCTCAACGGGACACTACTCTTCTCCCTCAGCAGAGAGTCCGGAACTACCATCCTGAGTCTTCCGCCTTGCCTGACCAATTGGATTGATCTTTCAAGAAATAGTCTGTACATGTTGACGTTACCTCTGAGAGCAGAGAATCTTAGGCTCCCATCACTTTCCACGGCGTTGCGTAGTTTGCTTGAGAGGCCCTTTCTCAGCATGCTACCATTTTCATGGCCTCTGAACCTGTCCTTTATCCTGATCCAGGGAGGCCTGCTTACCAACAGCCTAGGGCTCTCGTTCCAGGGCCATTCTCCCAGAAGGGGATCTCCTTGAATGATACTACTTTCGAGAATCATTTCGGCTTCAGATCTTCCAATCATCTGAGTTCTGCTGTCTCCGGAGAGGTCGACCAGTCCTGCCTTGCCCAGAGTAATCAGTACCCTTCTCCTTGAAGATTCCACTGCAATTTCAGATGAATCCATCATCTGTAATCCCTCGATTAGTTTTAGAGTATCAGAACATCGTTGCTCTTCATCCAAGTGCTCGGTTCTTTGGGAGTGAAGTCTGATTAGCTGGGAGGCAACAACCCCTGCTCCACAGCTTGGATCAGCGAACGGAAGTGGAACCCCGGATGCAGTTGAGTCTGAACTATCGTCATAATCATCCTCTCCGGGAGTGAGCATGGCTTCCATATTGAGCCTTTCAGCGTAGTCCCTGAATCCAGGAGGAATCGCGGACAGAGAAAGTGAGGGCGGAGCCTCCCTTTTTTTGGATGGCCCGCCACTGGCCAGTTCGTCTGCCAGGATTGATCCCATAAGCCTGCTGGGGGTCGAATATGCGCCTTTCGGGGAGCGTCCGTCTGACACTGCCTCAAATCTAGCCAGAAGCTTATCCAGCACTGCGCCCGGGTCTGTCAGTAGACCGGCAGGCAGAGTTGGCCAAGACCCCGGAAGAGAGGCAGCAATCGGTGTCCCAGAGATGGTTGAAGCCTCCCAAAAGTCCAGCCAGCGACGAATCTGCTCGATTCTATCAGGACAGGCCTGATCTAACCTAGCGTACCATCCAGAGGCTTCACTAACCATTGTATCAGGCGCTGGATTGGATACCCTTTTTTGAAGGGTTGTATGTTAATTCGCAATATTGCTTATCCGCCCAGGCAGAAAGCATCCTCATCTATTTCCACGATGAGCTCCTTCTGAAGGAGCCAAGCAACGGCCTCATCTAGGTCATCAACCCTTATTCCTAATGGCACAAGACTGCCCATCAAAGTGTCAAAATGTACAGGATTTGGACCATCCAGAGAATTTAGCTCCAGTAATCCGAGAACGTGCTCTGCGACAATTGCCAGCAATGGGTCATCTCCAACATCGAGAGATCCGAACTGTACAGCGGCCTCACCTTCTTGATTCACGACACTTTCCCCTTTAGCCAACTTATTATCAGGTTCGTACACGTCAAACAGATTTTTTTGATGCGGGTCCTGGACTCCGGTTCCTGACGCCTCTCGTTGTCTCTTGAGGCGCTTGACAAGAGTCTCTATTCTGTGGAGTCTCTGTTCTAGTCTGAGCCTCTCCCTGCCCAAATGACTCTCGACCAATTCCAACTCCTCCACTGCCCTCTCATCAAGCCAGGACGCAAGGTCCCAAGATGGGTCCAGCCTCAGCATCGTCTCCCATAGCCTCGCTACCGATTCCGGGAGGGTCTTCACATCAATACGGGGGGTTTCCCTACCATCCTCGGGCGCGCGCTCCATATCGTCTCCATTCACAGTGACCGTCTATCAACTATCCTCTAGATGAGAGTGAACGCCACTAGGGTTCAATTGATGAATGATGAACAAGTGGCGCGCCGTATGGGAACTTATCGGCTGGCTGCTCTGCCCGGAGACGGAACTGGACGAGAGGTGATGCGGGAAGCTCTGCGTGTGTTGTCGGTGTTCGAAGAAAACAGCCCCCTCTCCTTTGAAATCAAAGAAATTCCTTGTGGAGGACAGTACTATCTGGAAACAGGGGAGGAATGGCCGGCTGGGTCCTTTGAGTATTGCAGAGACGAGTCCGATGCTATTCTTCTTGGGGCCATAGGTTGGCCTGATGCAAGACTGCCTAACGGAGATATGGCAGGAGGACAGACCATCCTAGGCCTCCGCTCTGGCCTGGAATTATATGCCAATGTCAGGCCGGTCAGACTGTACCCGGGCGTGACCCATAAGGTACACGGAATCCATAAGCAGGTCTGGGATCCAGATCTTGTCGATATCATCATGATTCGAGAAAATACAGAGGGACTGTACCATTCCCTCCTTAGGAGAATGGAGCAGAGAGCTCTTGGGAAAAAGGACGAACCGATAGTGATAGACGAATTTCCAGGTCTTGAAGGAGAAGTTGCTTGGGATCCCCGGCCCATATCTAGGAGTGGCAGTGAGAGAGTAATTAGATTCGCTTTCGACTACGCCAAGGTCAGACAGAGAAAGTCTGGAAAGCCACAGTCAGTGACGTGTGTCGACAAATCAAACGTCACAAGGGGTTGCCAGCTTTTCAGAAAGATTTTCAGGGAATTCGCGGACTCTAACCAAGATATCCCAGTCAAAGAAGCGTACATAGACGCCTTCACAATGTGGCTTGTAAGGAACCCAGAGGACCTTGACGTCGTCGTCCTGCCAAACATGTTCGGCGATATCGCCACTGACTTGGCCAGCGTTCTTCAAGGAGGGATGGGTATGTCTGCCAGTGCCAACATGGGACCAAAGCACATGCTCTTCGAGCCTGTCCATGGCTCTGCCCCAAAACATGCCGGAAAAAACATCGTTAACCCTATTGCGATGATACAGTCAGTCCAAATGATGTTCGAGGCGCTGGGTTTCAGAAAGAAAGATGAGACACTGGATATCTGCGCTGAAATTCTGCAGAATGCCATTAGGTCACACTTCGAGGAAGGAGCTCCGGTAACTTATGATTTAGGGGGTACTGCCAGCACCTCCGATGTTGGTGAAGCCATAGCCAGTAGGTGTGAGAGTATGCTTAAAGAGAGATTCTCTTAGCTCAGATTCTCAACGAAGCACTACACATAACCTCTAGTGCATCTTTGAGGGCTAAATCATTATCCCATTCTCCGGGATTCGGCTTACCTGTCAGCTCATCCACAATCCCAGAAAGGGCTCTTGAGACTTCATCAACAATAGTCACCGTTGCTGTTCTTGAGGTTCTCGATAAAGGATTTAGATCAATGGCTATAACCTGTTTCCCAAGCCCGACTAGGGCCTCACAGCGATCTCCATCTTCGAGTGGGACTAGGACTACATCAGCCTTCTCTATCCCACGAGCTGAGCAATAAGACCTGGGGCCTTCAAGGCCTGGAATTCTCCCATCGGAAACCAAACCCAGAATCTCCACTCCGGAGATAGCATCGTGCTCCTCTGGGGGCGAGCAAGCGATAAGAATCTCTTTCTGGGACTCCAACTCCCTTACGAGCCCCCTCATTCTTTCTTCTGTCCTGTAGTAGATGTTCACTTCGATAGGGCACCCAATCATCGTAGCAATTTTGATTGCTTCCGTCCCTGCGAGAACCGTGGAGTTTCCATTCATGGAGATAATGGGGCTGTCTCTTATACACATCTGACGCTGCCGACGACATAACGG
>CAXHBZ010000029.1:0-8799 GCA_964015215.1 uncultured Candidatus Poseidoniales archaeon
CCCGTTATGTCGTCGGCAGCGTCAGATGTGTATAAGAGACAGGATTATTGGAGTGTTCCCACGGAGGTACACCCATGAAACCTGCAACGGCCCGTCCTGCATCCCGACCTCATCATTGATTGTCACGGTGACCATGACATCGTCTACTCTGTCAGATTCAATGATTGTCAGAGATGAATCAGGGTATGAAATCTGATCGAACAGTGCAGTAGGAGACCTGCTGTCAACCACTACAGAATAGTCATCGTTTGACGAGGAGCTTCCTAATCCTGGGACATTCATAACTTCGACTGAAATTCCCATGTATGGATTCAACGGTACTCTGTCTGGAAGTGGTACGGTGATGGTGAATCTAGAGTCATCTGTCACATCAGCATCTGACGATATTGCCGCAGACCCGTAAATTACCGTTGCCTCAACCATTAACCCCTCGGGGATGTCTGTAATCGGTACACCTGAACCTGCATAAACGATTGATCCAGAGATGCTGAATTCGTCGCCTTGTCTCAAGAACAGTTCTCCATCGATAGCGTCCATCACAGGCTCGGTTAGATCCACTATGGAATCGGGCACGGCCATGAATTTGTTATCTAGTTGCCACGAGAGCTCCCCAATATTGTTCTGATATGCCACTGTGTTCAAGTCATCCATGATAGATACGCTGGGCTTACATGATGTCTGAGATTCCTCCCAAGGATAGTCCCATGAAAGAACGAATTGCATGCTGAGTTGGGTTACTTCATCTGTGACGCTCTGAGTCTGGACAAGCAATGGGGTTACCATGCTGTCCGGGGACGACCATAGAGTATCCCTTGAAGGGTCGTAAGACATCTTGCCGATGTTGCTCGGGCCATCCCCGCAAAGCATGATGGTAATGTTATCCAAAGTCCCCAATCCATTAGCTTCCTCTATCTGCATTGAGAATGTGTGAGTTTGTCCTGCCATTAGGAAACCAATCTCAGAGTCGAGTGAGTAACCCGAGGATGGTATGCTTGTGGGCTCATCCGTGGCTACTATCACAGAAGCCCATGAATTCTGAGCGCCGACAGCGCCACCCGTACCTCCTTCTTGATAAGATAGCCCTGCCCAATCCGTCCCTTCAATGTACATATGGACTGGGCTGTTGAAGTCCTGAGCTGACACGTCAATTCCAATGAAATTAACCTGCTGTTGACCCGTCATTCCAGAAGACAGTGGTTGTGTCTGGCTGAGATATTCTTCTTCATCCGCGATTCCGTCCATGTTGGTATCGTCGGTGGTCCCCCTCCAGTAGTGGAGGGTGATTGATTCTCCCCTTGCCTCAGGCTCATCGATTGTTATGAACAGAGATAGAGGTACCGTCGGATCCCACACCTTTCCGTGAGCATCTTGAAGACCTGTTGGAGTATTGACTTGAAGTGGTCCCGCCACAGGGGCATTGGAGTCCACTATGATGCTCACCTGAGGAGGAGCTCCTGTGGTGTCTATTGCACCGACGGTCGATCCGGAGGGGCCCACGGTTAGCACGAGAGGAGATAGGGTGACCTCACTACCCGCTATCGATGAACCTAGCCAGTCGACAGTGGTTTCGAATGTACCATTGTTCCCCATGGTCATGGGGTAAAGAGACCCAGACATGTTTAGTCCGACCAAGAAGTCTGAAGGTTGTGGCCTGGCATCAGTTGCGTCTTGGAATCTGACAGTACCTGACACATTCACGTCATTAGTGGACTTCACAGGGAACGGATAGAAGGTAGAGAACTGATTGGACAGCAACCTGCCGTACTCGTCGCGAACTTCGAACGACTCTATCTGAATATCATTCTCGACAGCTTTTGAGTTACCTTGTCCACTCTGTGAAACGGCGGGCCAGACGAACTCCTCGTATTCATCGAGCGCGGTTGATACCCATCTGATGGAATCGACGTCGTCCCAATTCCAGTTAACATCGAACATCCAATTTACCACCACGTCCTCATAACCGTCGGAATGGGTGACCATCTCCACATATGACTGTGATATGTCAAGGGGAGCTACACTGCTCCCAGATGTCTGTGTGAATGTGACTATATCACTTCCTGAGCCCCAAAGTCCATCTTCTCCATTTTCGACTCTAAATGAGATTACTTGTCCGTCCGAAGCATAACCGTTGAGCTCTATCGCGGATAGTAATGAGTTGTCATTCAGGTGATGGTGCGCTGTCTCTATTTCATTAGTAATCCCATCTGGATACAATGTGTTGGGAACTTGGAAGTCCCTGTTTGTCATTATGTAGTCATAGACCAGCTCCCCATCGATAGAGACAGAACCTGTTGACGAGGAAATAGTGACTGGAATCGCTATCTCCACCGGTGGTGTGTCCCCCTGTGTGTTCGCAGAATGATATTGTGATATGGGACTGGATATGTCAGAAACATTCTCGAAGATGGTGTAGCCAAGTGCCAAACCTGTTAGCGTTACAGTTTGGGCTTGAGACGAAGTCAAAGCAAATTCAATCAATCTCCATTCCCTGTCAGTGTCTGAATCTGACCATCCTGAAGGAAGATTGTTAATTGCTGAGATTTGGTTTGTGTTGAGCTCCGAGGTGAACCTCTCTGATTCGGAGCCCGTGGATATTGTAACGCCGGAAACATCGATATCAACTGACGACTCAAAGCCGTCGGAGTCAGAGAGCAAGGATATCAGACCGGTGTTAACGAATCCACTGGTTGGCACGATCGCATATGCAGACGTAGATGTTGGCCCTATGTCCATTGTGACGGACTTGGCCCCCTCTGAAGACCCCACTGTTTGGCTTCCAAGCAGATTCGTTTGCCAAGCGTAGTGCCCTCTGGCCAGTTGATTTGGGAAGGACCAATCAAGAACTCCATCATTTGCGAAATCGATCTCCAGGTCGGATGCCGGTTCACCATAAAGATGGGAAATCTCCAACCTGTCGATGTATCCGTTGGTTGGCAATGTGATTTCCAATGAGTATCCGGTTCTAGGCGCAGGGAAGAGAACTGATCCTCCCTTTGATGTGCTACCAACTGAGTTACCGGCTTCATCCAGAACTTCAATTTGAACATTAGTTGAAGAGTTCCCGCCAAATGTAAGGGCCTTGATTGGCCTGACCGAATGGAGATAGTCTGAAGTGATTGTCCCTGATATGCTAGTAGCATTGATCAGGCCGTCAACTCGGTCGACATTTGTCAATTGCCAGCCATTGACGCCCATCATGTCCGCAGTAAGTAGTCTATTTCCTCCTATTCGTATATGTTCTATCATTGGGGTTGCCAGTGGATTTGAGGTTTCCATTCCGACTCTTATCTTCAGGCTGTTGTATGTCTCGGAATCGACACCTGCCAGGCTGATGGGGAACGAGACTTCCGAGTAACCAGGTAACGGAGTTCCGGTGTTGGCATCCAAAAGAGTTCCAGTTATCGTATGATTGACGAAATCATCCGAAAACCCGTCTATTTCGATAAGTCCACGATTAAACCTGTTGTCACCAGAAATATTGAAGCTCTGACTTGTCCATGTACCGGGCTGGCTGAAATTACCCAGTTTAATTCCTATATCGTCGATGTGCCACCCAGAATTAGCGTCATTAAATCTGGCCCCCATTGCAAACTTAAATTGGACATCATCTCCCTTGTACTGGGAGAGGTCCACAGAATAGGAATCCCAATTGTTAGTGTTGCAATGCAGTCTAGTCCAAATTCTCTGACCGTCATTTATTGTGTATTGAGAGGAGGTCGTGCTGTATTGGGTGTCAGTGTATGAGGGCATGTCGACATGTTGCCACTGGCCACCGTTGACCCTCATCCACAATGCTCCTCCTACATACACGTAGGCACCTGTTCCGTAGTCTAGGCAAACGGACATATCCCAAGCGAAGGATGATTCACCAATTCCTGAGATGGTGTAAATCGGTGTTACCAAACTCGATTCATAAAGTGCGTCTGTTCCGCCATTTAGGCCGAACTTGTACATGTAGGGAAATGACGATGCCTCCGCTGGCCCATATATTGTTGATGGTTCAGACAATACCCATTCGCACCTTTCGGAGTTACAGATTCCCGGACTTGTGGCTGTTCTCCTGAATGTGTTTAGGAAGCCGGGTGCCATATCACTCTCGGGTGCGGAAACTGTAGAGTCTTCAAACGCATGGCTAGAATCGGTGTAACCGCTGTTGAAGGAGAGATATTGCCAGTCTCCGCCAGATATGGAGGCACTGCCTGGGATTGTGAAGTCTGTTATCGGTGTACTTGCGTTGGCCATAGTTCTGTAACCAAAGACTGACAGTCCTTCTCTGCCGTCATTGGCTGTTGTGTTTGACCCCCCATCATTACTGCCCCCCGGATAACCGTACTGAACTGATCCATCTGTCTGGACTACGAACCTCAACAGGGACCCATTAACTTGGTTGGCTGCTGGTACGGTGTTGTAAATCGTGACTTGCCCCCCGCTGTCGTCGTAGTAATTGAAATTGTTATAGACAACGTACGGAATATTGCCGTTTTTATCTGCGTATCCCGATGAACCTGGGATAGTTCCTCCCCTGGACCTGCACTGGGTAGTGGTGGTTCCTGAAGATGAGATATCTGTCCACGACTGGCCATTATTGCTTGAGAGCTCGATGCATGCATTGTCCCAGCTTGAACCCTCCAAGTCCCAGTGCAAGTCAAATTCAAGGCCAGAAACGTTGTAGAGATCTACCGGTACTGTTAGGTATCCCAATGCATTGTTGTTGTAGTAACATCCATTTCCTGAAAGCGAAGCGTATGTTCCCTGAACATCGCAACCATGGTGCCAGAAACCAGTTCCAGTCCCTTGGTTGTAATAGTGCACATCGTCGATGAACCATCCTGGAGTCGTTGCGGAGTTGTTTGAGGTCCAGACCCTAAATCTGAACTCAATGCTCGTTGAGCTGTTGAGACCGGGGTCTGAGAAAAATGATGAAAGATTGAGGGTCTCAGACTGCCAACCACTGTGCGTAGAGCCGGAGAAAACCGGCAAGTCGCCAGAAGGAGCTCCCTGTACCTCTATGGATGAGGAGTTAATGTAGGAAGAATAGCCTCCATCCGTGGCCACCCACTTCCAGTCCGATGATCCAGATTCCCTGTACTCAAGCCATGCTCCACCATTCGATCCGTCCAGGTGGTACCAGTGATCGAAAGATAGAGTAAATACAGTCCGAGTCCCATGGCTTGGCACGGAAAAGGCGGGGAAATTGAACCATGTATCCACTCCGGCAGACAATCCAACTCCTGGCTTGGTGCCAACGGCTACCTTTCCTTCAGAAGCGGAGGATGGGATAACTCCGTAGCTCATGGCCTGTTCTGTCCCGGTAATACTTCCCCCTAGGTCGAAGTTTGTAACATCCCAGTAAGTGTCCCTGTTACAGAAATACAATGTCGCCTCAGTTTCTGTCGAGTTCAGAGATGTGTCCTCATCGTAGTACAGCCCGTAGTCATTCCCCCACGTGAATGACTTCCCCCCGAATTGACAAGTGCTGTTGCCCTCAGCAACTGGTGCCTGAATGTAAACGAAGCTTCCATTCACAACTGACCCATTTTGCGCGCGTCCGTTGCCTCCCTGTACAGTTTGATTGGTTGTACATAGGTAGTCCACGTTGAGGACTTCTTCAGCATCTAACTGACCATTGAATCCCTCGTCGTAGCCCGAGGTTAGATTGTACCCCCTAAGTCCATTGCAACTTGGATGAGGAATATACCCGGAGACGCTCTCGAGAAGTAACAGAACCCCAGATGCAGGGCCTTGGTTATACCTCGAATTCATGTTTATGGAGTAATTTCCGATGTCGAGATTGTTGACGACGTTTAGGGAACCGTCATCAACCAAGGTCAAATTACCAGCAATGTAATCGGTGGTCATACCTGATAGCTCGCCGTCCTCAAATGCAGAGATGTCCATAACGTCGGGGGACGTGGTTGAAGCGGCCATCGGAGAATCAGTTATGTGTGCCCAACCGTCCAGTATTGTCGCATTCCCCGGAACCCTAAATCCAGTTAGTGACGTTTCTCCTCCAGCGGTGTTGACCGTTGACGGCCCAGACCAAGAAGTGGTTGCTGCATTTGTAATTGGAACTAGTAGCATCAATAGTACAAGAGCTCCAGCAAGACGTTTACGGTTGTTCGACATGGTGTCTCGTATAATTGTAGACATTATGAATGAATTGGTGCCTTTGTGCCGAGATGGCTAAAACTCGGCAAATTAGGTTAGAAAAATGGAGCCACTGGGGAGAATTGAACTCCCGACCTTCCCATTACCAATGGGATGCTATACCCCTAAGCCACAGTGGCGCGCTTGGCGGGAATCGGACAACACCTTTTTGTGTTACGATGTCTAAGCTCTCCGATGGACTCAAGACACCTGGACGATTCGGGAAGACGTGGCCGAGATCGCATAGCCTGGTATTGCGCATGACTGGAAATCATGTGGGTTCATCCCTCCGGAGTTCAAATCTCCGTCTCGGCGCCATTACAATTACCCAATTATTCGCCCTAATCGGCGAGCCCCTTATGTCACCTGTCCCTTGGTAGGTATCATGGAAGATGCCGCCGTGACCGACGTCGGGGTCACCGCAGGGGATAGTGAAGTCAGTAGATTATCAGATTTCGAGAGCAAGACAAACCTGTCCCGTTTCTCAGAGTACCTATCATTCATTGATGTATTAGTTCTACAATTTAGATTCCACGTTTACACATCTAGGAAATATTGGGGTAAATTCGAGGCTATCGCACTCGCTTTAGTGTCGGCTTCTGTTGTTATGGGCGCTTGGGACTACGGCATTGGGGAGCTATCCTCTGGAGGGGATTGGAGTAGAGGGGGAATATTTGGAGAGGACAGTGGATTCCTCCACCTCAAGGAATGGTCGATCATGCTCAGCCTGCTGTCGATAATGTCTTGGCTAGCTGCTTTAATCCTCATGTGGACCAGATACCCAATAATGAGGGAGAATCTGGTGTTCCTAGTTGTAGCTCTTTTCTGTGTCCAACTTGGCCATATCCACTCTCACTCAAATGCCCCATACTTCCCTGTAGATTCAGAACTCTCGGACTGGGGGGGTGTAGCAATTGGAAATATGATAATGATCTTCCTCTCAATTTTTGTGGTTCACAGGGCAGTCACGGAAACCAGAGACATACATGTTGAAGAGAAACATGCTCACCCTGACCCCCGGCTTGTCGAGAAAGCATGGAGAGATCATCGACTAGATGCATGGACCTGGAGCTTGGCAATTTGGGCCCTCATGATCAACATAATGTCATGGTCAGGAGCACATGCGATTTCTCAAAGGCCACCGATAGAGGATGGCATTTTTGGACTTTCATTGGTGTATGTATTTTCTGGCGTATCATCGTTCTTTTTGCTTATGCACGTTGTTTGGTATCCACATTTCATGCTTGGAGGAGGGGACCACACTATCCAGTCATCAAGGGCGAGGGAGGTTGCAGGAATTGTGACAAGCTCCAAGGAAGAGACATTGCAAGGTCTGTGTCCCGTTTGTGGTGCTGAAACCCCGGTTTTGAAGAGGCCATCCGGGGCTATAGAGGTCCATTGCTCCGATCATGAATGTTCAGGATGGGGGGCTCCCGGGGATTCTTGCTCTTCGTGCGGGAAGGCGTTACCTATGAGACTGAAGTGCGGGAAATGTGGTACAAGCGCTTCTGTCTCCAGCCACTTTGTAAAGTCTGACGCTTGGTAAAACTAGTTTGAGGGGGGGTGGGATGTCTGATAACGAAGTATTTGGTCACGACTACCATGAAATCAGTGACGGAGGCAGTCACAGTCCGGATGGTGCGTTGGGAAATGAATCAATCGGGGACGGGGCTTCCAGCACGAATTCTATTGAAATATTGATAAAAGCTGTTTCCGGATTGGTAATCTTTCTAAGTGCGTCCATAATTTTGCTGTGGATAACATATCAGTCTGCAGATATCACCTTCGGTGGGCCACCTCAATCTCTGCAATTATGGGAGGATCAGTACAGAGAAATGACAGGTTTGGATGATGTGACTGGATTGGACGGCAGTGGGATAGGGATTTGCATTGTCGATACCGGAATCGATGCTAATCACCCGGACTTGGAGCATGTGAATATCGTTTCATGGATTGATATGATTGGAGGCGAAGAGTCTCCTTATGATGATGAGGGACACGGTACCGCCATGGCAGGAATAATTAGCTCCAAGGGGGGTTTGAACGGAGTCTCTCCCGGAGTAAATCTCATGGTTGCCAAAGCGATTTCAGATGACGGTTCTGGAACTGATGCTACCATAGCCGATGCTGTAGATTGGTGTGTGGCAGAGGGGGCTGACATCATATCTCTCAGCTTGGGAGGAGATCAGGGTTTTGGATCAGGATTTTTCACTACTGATGAGCTAGAAGAATCGGTTATTGATGCGATAGATACAGGAGTATTTGTCGTTGCTGCAGCTGGGAACGATGGAGATAATGATGATGGCGATGTGGAATCTCCGGGATCAGTGGAGGACGTAATCTGTGTGGGCGCTGTCACCAGAACTGGAAATGT
The DNA here is from genome assembly GCA_964015215.1 of uncultured Candidatus Poseidoniales archaeon. Classification (GTDB taxonomy): domain Archaea; phylum Thermoplasmatota; class Poseidoniia; order Poseidoniales; family Thalassarchaeaceae; genus MGIIb-O5. The sequence continues at coordinate 8,522 of CAXHBZ010000029.1, forward strand.
GTGGAGTGGGAGTTCTGAGGGCGATAATAACGGTAGATTATGGCCCAACCCAATACTCCCACGTCAAGATCCGGACAAGAAGCCGGAAGTCGTTGCCCCCGGACATGAGGTTCCGATACTGATGGCCGGTAGTACTGGGAGCGGAACTTGGTGGGGGTGGTCTAGCGGGACTTCGGCCGCGACTGCGTGGGTCTCCGGAACTATCGCCATTTTTCTGGAGGCAAATCCAGAGACTGTCTCTTATACACATCTGACGCTGCCGACGACATAACGGGTGT
>CAXHBZ010000030.1:0-8636 GCA_964015215.1 uncultured Candidatus Poseidoniales archaeon
TTGTAGCGTCTCGTGGGCTCGGAGATGTGTATAAGAGACAGCTTGACTCCAAAGTTGATATTTCCGAGGACCTAGTAGTTCTTCCGGGGATGGTTGCCGATTCTCTGGCTCACGCATCTCCATGGGAAAATATCCATGACAAGTTACTGATTGACGCTACAAGTCCCGTGGAGGGTGATCCTCGAAGTTTGAGAGAACCCTTGAAAGGGTGTCCTGACTCATTAGAGATTTCAGCCTCCGGGGTGGAGGGAGTAGTACAGGCACGGATGCTAAGATCCTCCATTTTAGTTGTGACTACAAATATTGAAGGTGGGCCTTCACCAAACGAAAATGTCGAGGATAATGATGAAGAGGGAGCCAAGAGGCAAAGGGAGAAGATACGTACAATCATGGAATCAATCTGGAGTCTCGAAGGTGCGAGTAACCTGAGGTGGCTATTCATCACAGATGCTGATGTGGATTTAAGCGAAGGTGATTGGAAGAGGGTTTTGCTGTGGCAGTTTTTCTGCCGGTTTGATGTTGGCAGAGATTTGCACTTTGACTCGCAAAAAGGCAGAGTTTGCTGGGATGCCACAGCTCCTATTCCCTCACAAGACGGGCCTATTCCGGTTCGTAGATGGCCGGGTGTGACCCTACATGATCCTGACGTGCTAAGCAGAGTGGACTCTTGGCTAGAGGAAGGTGGATTCTAGTGAGCTTCAAGGAGGTCCTAGATTTCGTCAAGATTGAGCATACACTGTTCTCGCTACCATTCGTGTTTATTGGCTATATTGTGGCTCACAATCAGTTCTGGTCTGAACTCTCCTCAGACAGGTTTGGGGTCGATATCATCTGGATTCTAATCGCGGCTGTGGGTGCACGGGGATTGGCCATGGCACTCAACAGAATTATCGACAAGGACATAGATGCATCCAATCCTCGTACCGAGGGTCGTCATCTTGTTTCTGGTACTATGACAATGACGACAGCTTGGAGCCTGTCAGCGATTTTCCTCGGAATGCTACTCCTCGGAGCTTGGCAGCTCAACGAAGTCGCCTTGAAGATGGCTTGGCTACCTGTTCTTGTCTTCGTTGTCTACCCCTTCACCAAGCGTTACACTTGGCTGTGTCATTTCTGGTTGGGTCTCTGCTTAGGGCTTGCTCCAGCGGCCGCATGGGTTGCTGTCACCGCTGATTTACATGGCTGGGAGGCAATTATGGGCAGTCAAAATGGAAGTGGGGAATACTTCTGGTTCCCGGAAATTTTCTTTATATCACTGGGGGTTGTGTTGTGGATAGCATCCTTCGATATAAACTACGCAAGGATGGATATCGAAAGTGACAGAGAGAACGGAATTCACTCGTTCCCCTCGAAATTCGGGGAGATAGCGACTACCAGAACGTCAATACAACTGACACTTCTATGGTTTGCATGTTTCGCCATCTCCAATCCTGTTGATGATTTTTGGTTTCTTTTATCTGCAGGGCTGATGTGCGTTCTGAATATTGGGGTCGTGTTGTACAGAGAAAGGCTACCGGACTTTCAAAAGACCTTGTTCCGAGTTTCGATGCTAACCGGATGGGTTCTTCTAGTGTCAATAATGTTGACTGATCCCTCAAACGTCGAAAAATTGGCTGGTGGTGTTTAGTATGTTTGTTATTGACTCCGAATATGACACGGCTGGGGATCAAGAACAAGCGATAGCAAAACTTGTCGAACAGATAGAGTCAAGTCAAGATAGATGCATCTTGATGGGAGTTACTGGGTCTGGTAAGACATTTGCTATGGCTAACATAATTGAGAGGCTTGGGATTCCAACGCTTATATTGTCGCACAACAAAACACTAGCGAGACAGCTGTGGCAAGAGATTAGTGAGCTGTTCCCGAGTAATGCGGTAGAGTATTTCGTAAGTTATTACGACTATTACCAGCCTGAAGCTTACATCCCAGGAAGGGATCTTTACATCGACAAGGAGTTGCAGATGAATGAGAGGATTGAGCAGGAGAGATTCTCCACGGTCGCATCCTTGGTTTCCAGACCTGACGTAATTACCGTTGGGACGGTGTCAGCAATATACGGCCTGAACCCTCCAGAGGTGTTTCAACAGAATCACTTGAGGCTTGAGGTAGGTCAGGAGTCAGAACCGCAAGAAATTGTTCGAGAGCTAGTGGGGCTTCACTACCGCCGTGTCTCGGGTGAGATTACTAGAGGAGATATCCGTCTGAGGGGAGAGGTTCTGGATATTTGGATGCCGAGTAGAGACGACCCAATTAGGGTGAGGTTCGGATGGGAGGGAATAGAGAAGATACAAGTCTGCGAAGCCATATCATGGGAGGTTCTTGATGAGTTTGAGGAAGCCTGGATACATCCTCGAGAATTTTATATGACAAGTGAGGAAAGCTTCAATCTCGCAATTGAGGATATCGAGCACGAATTGGAGGATAGGGTAGATTGGTTTCAGGAGAAGGGGATGGAAATTGAGGCTTACAGGCTGGAAGGCAGGACTAAGTTTGACCTTGAGATGCTCACAGAAATAGGGTCTTGCAAAGGGGTTGAAAATTATTCTAGACATTTCGACAGGAGATCTAAGGGGGAAAGGTCCTACTGCCTATTGGATTTCTTTTCAAGTAATGCTGAGCGTTTCCACGGTGGCTCCGATAAATATCTAGTTATAATGGATGAAAGCCATGTTACTCTTCCACAGGTTGGAGGGATGTATGGAGGGGATTTCTCCAGAAAAAAGAATCTCGTTGATCACGGATTCAGACTCCCATCGGCGTACGATAACCGGCCACTGAGAATAGACGAATTCCAAGATATGATTCCCAAGATGCTGTATGTCAGCGCAACCCCGGGGGAGAGAGAATTGCGTCACCTAGCTGAGGTAACCAGCCAGAAAGTACCCGAAGAACTTCTGCATATCGGTGGAAGGGGAGGGTCTGATAAGCCAGACATTGACAAGAAAATCACAAAATCCACTATGGAAGAAACGATCTCGAAAATCGAGGGTGTGGTCAGAATGGAGATTCGCCCAACCGGATTACTGGACCCCAAAATTATCGTAAAACCCACTGAGGGACAGGTCCAAGATCTAATGTCGGAAATAAACACGAGAGTGGAGAAAGACGAGCGCGTCTTGGTTACTGTCATGACGATTAAATTCGCAGAAGAGGTCGCTGAATATCTTGAGAAAAATGGTATCAAAGCACATTATCTTCACTCGGAAATTGACACACTACAAAGGACTGAAATCATCAAGGCCCTGAGGCTGGGACATATTGATGTGATTGTCGGAATAAATCTACTCAGAGAGGGGCTAGACATCCCTGAAGTCTCACTAGTTGCGATTTTCGATGCTGATAAGCAAGGATTTCTGAGGAATGAGAGGTCACTTCTGCAGACAATTGGTAGAGCATCAAGAAATCAGAACGGAGTCGTGATTCTTTATGCTGACTCGATTTCTCCATCGATGGAAGCTGCCATGAGTCAGACGATATCCAGAAGGAGTCGTCAGGATTCTTACAACAAAATCCATGGCATTGTGCCCAAAACAATCCAGAAGGCCCTTCCCACGATGGGGGAGGAGGAGGGCAGTCTTCTAGCTGGGACTGCAGGAAAGGGGGCCAAAGGGGGCAAGAGGTTTGTGGGTAAAACAAGATCCAAGAAAGGTGTTTCAGGACTCGCTCAGAAATTCTCCCTAGGCGCGGGATTGTGGAATACATCAGACCCAGTCCTAGATAATGTCAGCCAACCTAATTTCGAAATGGAGGGAGATGCAGAACAGTCGGGAGATATCACTGAAGACCAGTTGATTGGTAAATTGGAGCGGGAGATGAGGGCGGCGGCAGAGAGGCTTGACTTCGAAAGAGCTGCTCAGATAAGAGATAGGATATTACAGCTCCACAACCCGACCAATTGAAGTCTGGTTCGTTTTGCGGTGACCGTGAGCGGCTATTCGCGTGAAGACTTTGACAATCCTGTCAAGGATTATGATTTTTCTTCGATGAAAGACATTTCTTCATTGATTGACCAGATGTCAGAGGCTGGAGGATTCACCGCAACAAAGCTGGCTTTCGCACGAGATATTTTGAGACACTCCATCAAAAGGGCATCCTCTGAAGGAGTCCTCAATTGGATTTCATTCCCCGCGTGTCTTTGCGCAACTGGGACAAGGGGATTCTTTCTGGAAGCTCTGAAAAGTAACGCATTTAATGTGGTTATTACAACCTGCGGAACTCTTGACCATGATATCGCTAGGTCATTCAAGGACTACTTCCACGGGGACTTCAGTCTGGATGACATCGCGCTAGGGGAAGAAGGGCTCAACAGGCTTGGTAATGTGATAGTACCGAATGAGTGCTATGGTCAAATTCTAGAAAATGTTGTTCTCCCATGGTTATCCGAGATTGATAATGAGCGACGCTCTAAGTCTTCAGAAAGTCCTTGGAATGGATTTGGGACAGCGGAGCTTTGTTGGGCACTCGGAGACAGAATTGATGACGAGTCGTCTCTACTCCATTGGATCGCAAAAAATAGGATACCTGTCATAATCCCCGGGATTACTGATGGTTCGATAGGTGCCCAGATATTTATGCACAGGCAAAAATCTCCGGATTTTATGATAGACGTTCTGGCGGATCAGCAGTTGCTTTCAGACTTGACTTGGACTGCTGACGAGAGTCACGCTCTGATGGTGGGAGGAGGGATTTCAAAACATCATGTAATTTGGTGGAACCAATACAGGGGCGGTCTGGACTCTGCTGTCTCCATAACTACCGCACCGGAATACGATGGGTCACTATCAGGAGCAAGGCTTCGTGAAGCTATCTCTTGGGGGAAGGTACGGCCTGAAGCGTCTCAGGTCGTCGTGGAAGGGGATGCTAGTGTCCTTCTTCCACTCCTCGGTGGTGATTTATTCGGCCAATAGTAACGCAATAGCTGATGTTTCTGGTGAAAACGGCTAATAGCGGCCTAGCACGCGGCAACTGTTATGTCCGTCGAGAAGATGATGCATGATATGATAGAAATGCTAACAGATGCAATGGGTGATGCTGTAAAGCACGACAAGGGTAACAAGGCTGCTGGAACAAGAGTCCGCAAGGCTATGCAGTCAGCCAAGACGATGGCTCAGTCCATTCGTGTCCAGGTTCAGAACGACAAGAACTGATTACCTAGCTAACCATTCGCATGAGCGAAGATCTCCATGATGGAGACACGCATAGGGACTAGCGGATGCCATCCCTCTGTTCCACATTGTCTAAGGCAATCGTGTAGAGTTGAGAGATCGGGCCTTTCTGATTGAAAGTCTTCCATTTCCACGACCGGCCCTTGAGGGGAGGAGAGTGATTTAGTGGTGTGTGAGTGATTTAGAGAGTTGGAATACCTTCCCCACAACATCTCCATCTCCTGTATGATAGATCTTGAGAACCACGCTCTTCTACCTGAAATATTCAGCTCATTCTTAGATTGGATTAGCTTATTGTTCATAATTAGCATGCACAGAGCATCACAAACATCTCTGATGTGGACCCAGAATCTCGGTTCGTTTTCCGTCATTGAGTATGTCTCTGATCCTTGTTTGATTGAACTCGCCCAGTTATGTAATACGTCGTCGCCCCAAGATCTCAATTTTCCCTCAGGAGAAAGTAAATCGTGGATTCTTACGACAAAGTCAGAGTCTCCAGACTTCTGACTACCACTAAGTATTATCATATCTCCATGGAATCCCTCTCCCACAGCTATGACAAAATCGGCACTCTCAGGCTTATCCACAAATGAAGCGCCAGCTCGTAAAAGCCTATCCTGTAGGGCTTGGATAAAGAATTCCTCGTTCCCCACGATACAGAACGAATCGGACATCTTACCACTCAAACGGTACTTGGTGAGGCTGTTTCGAGAGACTTCATTTCGGAGAAGTGGATGACTGCGTCCCTGACAATCTCAACAATCATCCTGATTTCCTCTTTGGTAATCGAAAAGTGTGGCGTGAATCTTAGGGCGTTTACCCCTCCATGGATAACTCCCAAGCCATTTTTCCTACACCACATCTCGACTTTGTCATCACCCACAACAGGAAAGAAATCCTGATCCATTTCCGCGCAGACCAAAAGACCTGTTCCCTGTACTGAAAGAATAGCTTCCGGGAATTCTTCCATAATCCCCTGGAGCCCTGAGACAAGATCATCCCCCCGGTCGCGAATGTTTTGACGGAGCTCAGGGGTGATTTTCTCCAAAACTGCAATTGCTGTTTCCAATGCACGGGGATTGGTGGTCATTGTGTTTCCATAAATTCCGGTGACATACAAATCAGCTACTTCAGCAGTCATTCCGACCACAGAAAGAGGGAACTGTCCAGCATTGATGGCTTTGGACCATGCCTCCATATCTGGAGCTTCCGCGCTTTGAAAACCATCATAGTCCACAATACTTAGACAACCCTGACCTCTTAGTCCAGCTTGGACCGAGTCAATAATCAACATAGAACCATGTTCCTTGGTAAGGCGCCTTGCTTCGTCATAGAACGCTCTATCTATGCAAAGACCAGGCGCGCCCTCCCCCTGAACAGGCTCAATCGCAAGGAGCTCGATGAATGCACCATCTAGATCTGCTCGCCTGAATGTTTCTCTTAGTGCTTCGATATCGTTTGCAGGAATCAAGACAAGATTGTCTCTGTCTTGGAATGTGTTGAGGTTCTTATCGTAGCCATCTTTACATGAATGTGAAATCTGTGCTGGCCTGTCTGTACGACCATGAAACGCCCTTTCTATGGCTACCATCCTGGTAGGTTTTCCCTCATGCCTCCCTCCTGGACCTGTCATCCTGAGTGCGTTGACGTCAGATATCCTCATTCCCACTGTCATGGATTCGGATCCGGAGTTCATACAAATGAAACGATCATACGGACAATTTCCTCTGGTGTGGCCGATCTCTATTTTCAGCCTATCTGATAATCTCTTTTGGCTGAAAGAGGGAGTCATGACATTCGCCATTACCCAGTTTTTCTGCATTGATGAAATTACATCATCAGGACCGTGTCCCATTCCAAGCATACCATATCCGCCATTGTCGTGTACCACTGCCCCATGAGATGTGACGATCCATGGCCCTCTGGCTGAAATTGCGACGTAAGGATTGATGGTGGCTGCCGAATAAAAATTCACATAATCCGATTGAAGTTGCTCTATCAGTGTTACCTCATCTACACCATTGATTTCGATTCCAGTTTCCGAGGAAAGAGATTCAAAGACAGTCTCAGCCTCTTCAATCGCCCTTCTGAGTGATGGATCTACATCGATAAAAGACAGGATTACATTATCTGGAAGGCCGTTAGTGATTCTAGCTCCAGACCTGTTTCTAATCGTATGCAGAATATCGAGACTGGCAACCATCGATTGTCCGAGTTATAGGTTGCTCATCAAGGTTCTTGGTAGCTGTCCTCCACAGAGCCCGATTATCTCGGCAAGGAGAAGAAACTAAAGTTCTGATAATCTATACAATAATCAAACACACTTTAAATTTACAATAGGAATTTTACGTATATGGTAAAAATTTCAATTAGATTATCAGTCTTATTAATAGTATAGTATAAGTGCTAATCTGCTCTCTGAGGAATTGGAGAGGAAGCGTGGGGGATGCAACTCAAGTCCGGTTGGTGAGAATATGAATGACGAATACAGGATCCAAGAATTACTACAGAGAGACGTCTACGTCGGCGACAAGTTCGTCGGCGTGATTACAGGAGAGAGGTTCCATCCGAGGGATGAATGCGTTCAGTCATTGAGGCTACAGGTAGTACCTGGAATTGCAGAGGAGTTCATGAGGAAACCAGCCGAGAGTGCTCCTCTATCAAAAGAGCTAGTCCATAGTATCAGACCCGACGGAGCGATAAAACTCTCGAAATCAATGAGGGAACTACAGAGAAGATGGAGGAACACAGTCAGAATATCGGAGGAGTTGTTCGCACCAGATGAGCTGTTGGACAGGGCGGTTCTTGATAACGATGGCATTGATATTGGGAATGTGGTTGGCATGATAAAAATCAAGAGAACCTATAGGGGAGTCGTGGTTAATCCTCATTTCATCATCAAAAAGAAACATGGGCTTCCTGATACTCTAATAATTCCCGTCGGACAACTAGCAAGAACTACATCAAGGTTGGACGAGGTTATTCTAAGATGTAGTGTGAAGCGTCTGACTACCCTTCCGAGCTATCTTAAGCTCAATGGGGAAGACGCAGAAGAGTTCGATCCTGTTGAGTAGGTTTCAAATCAGGTTCCTGTGTCGGACGACTGCTTAAGGGCGTGTAGCTTAGTTTGGCTGGAGCACCCGGCTGATAACCGGGAGGCCACAGGTTCAAATCCTGTCATGCCCACCATCTTGTGACAAAACAAGCGGTAGCGTCATGAAGGATGCTTAGTTCGGCTTCATGTCACATGCCAGTCTTGAGCGGCTCATCGGGTCGTGAATTGGCTACCTCTATGTCAGAAATTCTCGGGATGGAATCCTTCCTCATAGAGAGTCGGAAGTTTCCAGACGGAGAGGGGTACGTAAAAATCCCAACTGAAAGTTTCAGTGCAATCAGATCTGAGCCTGTTATCCTCGTTTCAAATACATTTCCAGATTCGGGCATAATGAGGCTGTCTCTTATACACATCTC
>CAXHBZ010000031.1:0-8530 GCA_964015215.1 uncultured Candidatus Poseidoniales archaeon
CTGTCGTTGCAGAAATAAGGACAAATTATGCTAATTCTGATATCGATGACTTCCAAATCCTAGCCTTCCCTGTTCTGTTCTTTTTGTTGTCGTGAATCTCCAGATCTCTGGCTACAATCTGCTCCCAGAGTAGCTCTGCTACATCCAGAACCTCCATCTCAGCTCCGACAGCATCTAAGCCATCTTTTACCATTACCGAGCAGAATGGGCATCCTACAGCCACGGTGTCGCATCCAGTCTCTGCTATCTCAGCTGCTCTGATCTCATTCACCCTTTTGTCGGCGTCCTCCTCCATCCACATTTGAGCCCCTCCAGCGCCACAGCAGAATGATTCCTTGCCATGCCTCTCAGTTTCCTTGTCGACTCCTCCGATCACCGATCTTGGAGCATCTAGGATGTCTCCAATTCTTCCTAAGTAACAAGGATCGTGGAAAGTAATGGATCGCCCATTCTTCTCGGCCTCAGGAAGCTTTCCTTCATTTTGCAACTTCGCTATAATTTCAGAGTGATGGAAAACCTCTAAGTCGTCCCCTCCGAAGTCCCCATACTCCTTCCCAAGAGTGTGGAAACAATGGGGGCATGAGGCTACGATTCTCTTGACCCCCAGTTCTTGAAATGTCGACATATTTGTTTCGGCCAGCATCTGGAAGAGGTACTCATTCCCCGCTCTTCTGGCAGGATCTCCCGAGCATCCTTCTTGCATACCAAGAATCCCAACATCTAGCCCTGCTTCTTTGAGCAGAGATATTGTCGATCGGGCTACTTTCTGATTCCTCTCGTCGAAGCTCGCTGCGCACCCGACGAAGTAAATATACTCTGCTGGTTCACCAACCTTGACCCCTAGGTCAGAGGCCCAATCTGCCCTCTCATGCGCTCCAAAGCCATACGGGTTGGATGCAGACTCTATGTTCCCCATTGCAGTGTTTAGAACCTCTGGATACTCCATCGTCTCCATCATAGCGTTCCTTCTGAGATCTGTTAGTTTTGGAACGTGTTCTATGTACAGTGGACAGACATCAACACATGCGTTGCAGGTAGTGCACGCCCAAACAGCCTCTTCAGTAATCCTCTCCAGGATAGTTTCTTCGGGCTGGTTTCCCGAAAGAAGAATGGGGGCGTGTTCATTTGCGTAGTTTCTCACATCGTGAATAACTTGCATTGGATTCAATCCCTTTCCTGAGGCATAAGCAGGACAAACATCTTGGCACCGGGCGCATGATGTACATGACCACCCATCAATTAGTTGCCTCCATGAATATTGATTGTAAGTGCTCACTCCAAAGGAGTCGATATCTAAATCCTCTAATGACACTGCCTTGCCATCATCCCCGATAGCCAGTGGGGTCATCCTTGCCATAGGCCCAGCATCATGAAAGAAAACATTTGGAACAGCCATTACAAGATGCATATGTTTCGATAGAGGAATCAAGAATAGAAAAACTGAGATTGCCAGCATGTGCGCCCAGTAGGAGATTACCACCGTCTGTTCTGAAAGACCTTGTTCCGAAAACCAATATCCTAGCGGTTCCCAAAAAGCGCTCGGAGATTCCGCAGACTCGACCATAAAAGAAGTAGTGGTAATTGTGAAAATTAGCAATAGAATGGCATTTCCCTCTAACTGAGATTTTCCCTTGAGTTTTTCTGGTGTGAAGACCACTCTGCGGGTGAGTGCGCTGACGCAGCCAATTAAGGCCATGAAGTATCCAAGCTCTACCATTCCATTCCAGGGCCCAACTAGGATCTCTGGGAGTACCTTATCAGAGAATGCATTTGCAGTTGCCAGATCGAACATATCTGTTGATAGCATTAGGAATCCCCAAAACATCAACACGTGCATGATTCCTGCAACCTTGTCTCTGAGTACTTTCTTTTGGAACAACCAGCCTGAGATGAATTCTCTAATCCTGGTGGTCCAAGAATCGAACCTACTATCGGAAGAACCCAGCATAACCAGCCTAGTTGCTTTTTGAACTTGATAAGTGAAAAAGCCCACAGAGATAACTCCGATTGCCAATAATATATGCCATCCCTCGAATGGCCCATAGGACTGTAAAAGTGGATGCTCCATAACAAATCACGCGTCTGGGCACACACCCCTAGACATGATGTCGAAGAGGTCAGGACGCTTGAATGAAACCCCAAATCTGTTCCTCAGCGGTTGGAAACGTCACCTTACGATGGAAGCTGAGAAGGTATCTATTCTGAAAGTTCGAGAGTATTGATTAATAGCTTGTCCGATAGTAGCCTTTCATGGTAGAGTTTGAGCTAAGCGAAGACCAAGAGATGATGAGAGAACTAGCTAGAGAATTCGCTAACGAGGAGCTTATACCCAATGCGGAAAAATGGGACAGAGAAGGGATTTTCCCAGAAGAGGCAATCGATGAGGCTCGGAGTTTGGGTTTGTTGAACTGCACCATACCGTCAGAGTATGGAGGCCTTGGATTAAGCTTCTTGGATGAAGCCATAATCAATGAGGAACTGGGAAGAGGCGATCCTGGTTTCGCTACCATTACCGGCGTAACCATGCTGGCATGTCACCCTCTGATATATGGAGGGAGCGAGGAACAGAAGAAGGAGTATCTGGGTAGGGTTTGTCAAGGAAAAATTTCTGCTTATTGCGTAACTGAGCCGGGTTGTGGGTCTGATGTAAAATCAATAGAGACTACAGCTGTCCTGGATGGCGATCATTACATACTCAATGGGTCAAAAATGTGGATCGGAGGTGCAGGATATGCTGATTGGTTCTATGTCCTCGCCAGAACTGGTGAGGGCAAAGGTCACGATTCCCTAAGTGGATTCATCGTCGAATCGGCTATGGAGGGAGTGGAGGTCGGTAAAAAGGAGGAGAAGATGGGACAAAGATCCTCCGATACCCGGGGAGTGGTTTTTAGAAATGTCAGGATTCCAAGAAAGAATATCATCGGAACAGAAGGGGACGGTTGGTTGCAGGCTATGATATCCTTCGATCGGTCACGGCCAATGTTAGCTGCTCACGCTCTGGGTAACGCCAGAGGTGCGATGGAAGAAGCATGGCGTTATGCAAACGAGAGAGAGACCTTTGGGAAATCCATCTTTGAACACCAATCAATCGCATTCATGCTTGCCGACATGAGTACAAAGATAGAGTGCGCCCGATTATTAGCCCACAAAGCCGCATCTAAACTGGATGCGGGCGGGAGGGCTACCCTCGAGTCCGCTCATGCAAAGAGGTTTGCCGCAGACATTGGGATGGAGGTGACTACAGATGCCGTTCAGATTTTTGGGGGATATGGCTATTCCGAGGAGTTCCCGGCCGCTAGAAGGATGCGTGGAGCTAAAATTTACCAGATATTCGGTGGAACGAGTCAGATACAAAGGCTCATCATAAGTAGAGAGGAGAACAAAGAATATATTCAGAGTGTGAATTGAATTTTACGTCAAGTTTTTTCAATTCTCCCCGGGAGTAATCCCAATCCTCATTTCCTTTGACCAAAGCCGGAGTACATGGTGACCGCGTTTGCGCCGGGAAAGTGTATTCTTTTCGGAGAACATGCGGTTGTGTACGGACAACCGGCAGTCGCAGTCTCAATAGATGCCGGGGTAGAGGTTACGATTAGAGAATCGAACAGTTGGATTTTGGAGGGGATGCCATTTGAACCATCCAGACACCCACATATTTCTCACATAATCAATGATATATTCGATTACACTGGAAAGCCATTGAAGATAGACATCAAAAGCGGACTTTTTTCTGCTGCTGGTCTTGGCTCGTCTGCGGCACTGTCCAACTCAATGGGAGCAGCACTACATCAACTAGTCAACCCAGATGAGCCACTAGACCTGATATCACTCGCTAGGATTGGCCATTCAGCTGAGGCAAATGCCCAGAAAGGGAGGGCTAGCCCGACTGATACTGCCACAAGCGCTCTTGGAGGGTGCGTTGTTGTTTCTGGTGAGAGGGTAAAGGGGACTCAACATGTCTTCGATGCTACTTTGGAAACACCAGAAGGTAGCAGATCATGGTCTATTTGTAGGGCTTCTTTGCCGCAAGTCGACGATACTTGGATAGTGCTTGGGTTTACTGGGATCGGATCGCCAACTGGTAGGATGGTTGCAGGGGTGGCGGAACTCATCGAAAGAGAGCCACAAAAAATGGATGACATCAGAGCCATTGGAGAAATTACGTCGTCAGGCTTAGATTCGCTCTCTGAAGGAGATATGGAGAGTGTTGGTTTCGCCATGAACTCCTGTCATGAAAAGCTCCGCAACATTGGCGTGAGTTGTCCTGAAATTGAGAGCCTGATTTCAGCCGTAGAAAATCACTCTCTGGGTACCAAGCTAACTGGAGCGGGCGGTGGTGGTTGCATGGTTTCACTGACCAGACATCCTAGGAGGGTCGCTGAATGCATAGAAATCGCGGGTGGTAAGCCGTTGGTATCCAAGCTTGGTTCCGGGGGAGCAAGGATTTTGTGATTGTAATATTGGTATCAAGTGAATTTTTCCTACTGATATCCTTTATAAGACGAATATAGTGCGCAGGCCCATGCTAAGCGATGAAGAACGCCTAACTGTAGTGAATGTTGTAGCGTCGACCAGGGTTGCTGAGGAGCTCGACCTCCCAGATATCGCAATTCAGCTGAATTGTGAATACGAGCCCGAACAGTTCCCTGGAGTGGTTTACAGGGTAGTGGACCCTAAATTGGCTATACTTATGTTCAGGTCAGGTAGGGCCGTGTGCACAGGTGGAAAGAATCAACAGAATATAGAAACAGGCATCGAGAGAATGATTGGAGACCTGAGGGCGGCTGGAATTTCTACATGGGACGTTGCTGACGTTGACATAGAAGTTCAGAACATGGTAGCGACCTACTCGTTGTTCTTCCCTGAAGACTACACGGGAGTGGCAAAGATGGATGACATCAACACCAAAGTCATTGATGACAATGGAGGAATCAGGGCTGCAACTGATGAAGAGGTTGAGAACGAAGACCCAAGGATAAGAGGAATCAAACAGGGAGAGCCTTTGGCAGCCCTTCCAAGAAGGCTCAATCTGAACAATCTCACATTCCATCTTCCTTTTGACAAGGTCGAGTACGAGCCAGAACAGTTCCCTGGGCTTATCTACAGGCTTGACTATCCAAAAGTAGTTTGTCTGATATTTGGAAGTGGTAAGATGGTTATAACCGGTGCAAGGGCCAAGGACCAGATCCTAGAAGCCGTCCAATTCATCCAAGATGAGCTAGCAGACCTACCAGACTACCGAGCAATGTGATTAGCTCATCTGATAGTCACATTGATTTGCGACTTCTTCGCAGGGGATGTATGGGTAGAGCCACCGCGTCGGCCTTTCTAATGGCCATGTTACTGACATCACATTGTATGTTTTTAATCTCCTCGGAGGACCTTAATGATGTCACGATTAATGAAAATACATCAAGTTCATCCGATCGAAACACAGCAATAGCTGACCTTCCTAGTTGGCGAGTTGGGGATAGGTGGATATACGATGGATACTTAGATGTCGGGGACTTTGTTAGTTCTTCTGGAGTGTCAACAAATGTCCAGTACCTGACTGGTACTTTGGATAGGACAATTTCGGATATTTACACCACTACTATTGACAATCGCTCCACATTGGTATACGAGGCAGAGTCTCAGGGATCGTATGAAGCACAAAATGTCAATCTTGATGGTAATAATGGAGATTTGGAGATAGAAATGGATACTGTTGAGCTGATTCGTGCATCTGACTTAGCTGTAATTCAACAGGAAGCAACGATTGAGATTGACTTCGGGTACAGGATTTTCTGGTGGACAATAAATATCGACGTGGCGGAGTTGACAATTACTCAAACCTATTCTCCTCCTACTGAGGGGTATGACTTCCCGCTAACTGTTGGAGACTATTGGTCCTCCAGCTATTACCAAGAGACAGATTATGAGGGATCAAGTGATTTCGTTGACATTCCTGCTGACACAGATTCCAGTGAAACAAGAAGCTGGCAAGTAATGTCTAGGGGTGCCCCGGGAACCTCGTATGCTCAATGTCAGCAATCGTACAATGTAACAACATTCGACTCAAATGGTTCCGCTGACGGATACAGGTGGTTCTGTCCGGCTGTTAGGGGTGATGTTTCATCAAGCACAGATATCATAGAGGGAATCAATGCATTTCATGAGCTACGAACTTATCAAGCTGGAAGAAGCAAGGAGATATCCATTGATTTGGAATTTCCCCTATCGCCACTCAATCTGAATACAACGGCTCTACTCACCGTTACCCAAGATGGATCTGCGCTATCCGGTGCTAACCAAGAGGTTGAATTCAGGTATGGAATAGATAGCGATATCAGAACTGTGACCACCTCATCCAATGGAACGGCACACGTGGTATTCAATTCTGGGAACTCGGTAGACGACTCATTGGGAGGTAGCGAGGCGGGCAGTCATGGCGTGATCGCCTGGATTCCCTCTCAGAAGATTGTAGGGGTTTCGACAATCACTATTGACCCGAATGTGAGTGCTATCGACTTGGTGGCAATTTCGGCAGGAGTTACAGTCGAGAGGACCAGAGGTGATAACACTACCATCCTTGCCTCTTCAACTGGTTTCAATGCTGTCCCACAAGACATACTGAAATTTTACATGCCCATACAAAACAGGGGACTGCTTCCATCTCCCTCAACCACAATGAATGTGGTATCTCCCGACGGTTCTGTACAGACTGCTCAAGTTCCTCCACTTTTGAGCTTGGGACAAGCCATCGTGGAGGTTAATTGGACGGTACCAAATGCATTCGCTATCGGTCAAATTTCTCTTTCTTTCGAAGTAGACCCCGACGAATCGATAACTGGGGATGGGGACAGAACAAACAACAACGGAGTATTTTCTCTCTGGATAGGTAGGCTTCCCGTAGCTTCTCTGGACATGCCAGAACAATCTCTGACTAAATCTATTGTGACACTAGATGCTAGCTCCTCCTACGACCCAGACGGTGGTGAATTTATTGTATGTAATTTCCTTGTTGAGAAGGAGGATATCACGGTCGAACTGTCTGGAGGGGAGGATTGCATTGTCGAGGTTGAGTGGGATGATGACGGAATTTTTGATGTTGTACTGGAGTATATGGACAATGAAAATGACTTAGCTACAGTTGGTGGGGTAATCGAGATCATCAACCGTCCTCCCGAGATAACAGTCAGTTCTGAGTACGAGTGGACCAACGTTCTTTCGCCATTGCAATTTGACGTTGAGGATAGGAGTGATATTGACACTCTGAACCAAGAAGCCCCAATGGATATATTGTGGATCACAGAATACCCATGTCAGGAAGGGCAAGTAGGGGTATACTGCACTGTGACCCCTGAAGAAGAAGGGGAATTCACAATCAGTGTTGAGGCCATTGATGATGATGGAGATATTGGGTACTCGAACAAAACTGTTGAGGTTCGCAACATCGCCCCAACAAATCCTAGAGCAGAAGTTTGGAAGGAAGGAAATAGGATGGTGCCTGACAGCAGAGGAGTTTACACTGCCAATGAAGGGGATCTCTTGATGTTTGAAGGTCTAGCTGACGACTCTGAGAACGACCTGCCCTCACTTATTCATATCTGGAGCCCTGATGCCGAAAATAACCCTGACCAAATCATCTCATTTGAGGGCATGAAAAGTACTGTGGAGCACATATACCACACCTCTGGATTGCATCTTGCAACCCTGCAGGTAGTGGATGATGATGGGGCGAGCACAGAATCGTTAATCATCCCCATCGAGATTGTAAATTTAGATCCCCAAATTAGCCCTGTGGCTGACCCTTTGCCGGTGGCAGAGGATTCCGAGATTTCCATCACGGTTGAGACAATAGATACTGCGGGTGATCAACTGACCCTCAGGAACTGCTATGACCTGTGGCCGATGATTGATTCAGATAACTCAGGAAGTGCGACCGATGACTGCGATATAGAGTCTAGAACTCTTCAAATGGCCTGGCCGGATGCCACAACTTCACCCAGCATGGTTGTTTTTCATGTGACTGATGACGATGGCAGCGTTGCAATGATTGAGATTCCAATCGATGTTAGGAATGTCAATCCGTTCCCGAAAGTTTCAGCGAGCTCTTTTACTCCCGTGGAAGGGGATGTTGTTTTCTTTAGCGCTAATGGGACTAGCGATTCGATCTTAGATATGGAGAATATGATCTATAATTGGGACATGGATACATCTGTTGATAGTGATGGAGACGGAGATGCTACTAACGATATCGATATTCAAGGAAAGTGGGTTGAATGGTCATTCACTGGCTCAGGGAGCAGGGGCATCAGCATGACTGCGTTAGATGAGGGCGAGGGGTCTTCAATAGCGCTTACTCTGACTGTCTCAAAGGCGCCGTTCAGCCTCAGTGGGTTTGCATCATCATACGGCTTGATAGTGATATTAGTGGTAATTGTCGCGATTTCTGGAGGATTAATGTTGATTAAAGGAAGAGGGTTTTCCTCTGATGAAATACTGTCTCTTATACACATCTGACGCTGCCGACGACATAACGGGTGTA
>CAXHBZ010000032.1:0-8471 GCA_964015215.1 uncultured Candidatus Poseidoniales archaeon
CCCAGCTCTCGTCTTCTTGTTGTTCCCAAGTTCCACAAGATTCCCCTTGGTACCTGAGAGGGGAAGTATCTGTATATTCCCCACCGGGAGGGAGTTGTTCCCATGATTCGGCGAAACCCTCTGTTTCATCATCGGCGGAGTCAAGTCCAGGAGGAACAGGCGGGGTAATTTCCGAGACCGGCACTTCTCCGACTTCACCCTCTTCTCCTGATCTGCCCTTGACTTGCCTCAGATTGGATACCAACCCGCCTCCGCCCCTCGATACGTTGGCGTAAATTATTGCCCCTACAGCCGCGATGACTGCGATGACCGCTAACGCCGAGATTCCGGGGTTGAGTTTCATTTTGTCCACGATGGACAGTGGGTTTCCATTATCTCCGAGCCCGTCGTTGTTTAGATCCTCCCACTCCG
This sequence comes from uncultured Candidatus Poseidoniales archaeon, assembly GCA_964015215.1. Lineage (GTDB taxonomy): Archaea > Thermoplasmatota > Poseidoniia > Poseidoniales > Thalassarchaeaceae > MGIIb-O5. Next base: position 412 of record CAXHBZ010000032.1, read on the forward strand.
AGCCGTCCGTTGGGAATTTGTCTCCGCTGTCAGGGACACCGTCCCCGTCATCGTCTAAATCCAATTTATCACAGGTCCCATCGTCATCGGTATCCAACGGTTGAGATGTGGCAGACAAGGGGGATGTGTCACACAGGGATTCTGCAGAATCTGTCCAATTGTCCCCATCATCATCGTTGTCCTCATTGTTACCGATTCCGTCATCATCGGTATCGGTCTGTTCGACCGGGTTCAGAGGGAAGGCGTCATCGGCGTCCATGACTCCGTCATTGTCGTCATCAGGGTCTAGGTAGTCGCAGCTTCCATCTGAGTCGGTGTCGACGGGTGTCGATGTGACGTCGAGAGGGTCGGCTCCACAGTTGGGCTCAATTGCATCTTCCCAGGAGTCGCCGTCATCATCCATGTCTTCATTGTCGCCTATGCCGTCAGAGTCCGTGTCGATCCACTCGTTCACATCGAATTGGAAGGCGTCATCAACGTCTAGATACCCATCGTTGTCATCGTCCTCATCCATGACATCGCAAATTTGATCTGAGTCCCAATCATCTGGTGTATTCGCATAGTCCTGCGGATCGGATGCGCAGGTCGTCTCGTCCGAGTCGGGCCAACCATCGTTGTCGTCATCAGTGTCGTAGTTGTCACCAAGGCCGTCACCGTCGTAGTCATATTGCTCGCTGGGATCCGTGTCAAAAGCGTCGAATTCATCCAGAACACCGTCGTTGTCATCGTCAAAGTCGGAGTTGTCTCCCTGGCCGTCATTGTCCGTGTCGACCCATTCCTGGGGGTTGTTCGGGAAGTCGTCAACATCGTCCTCATAACCGTCTCCATCGTCATCTGCGTCCATGATGTCACACACGCCATCAGTGTCTGTGTCAACGGGGACGGACGCGTATGACAGAGGGTTAGAACCACAAAGGATCTCATCCGCATCGGAAAATCCGTCACCATCGTCATTCGTGTCTTCGTTGTTCCCGGTTCCGTCGTTGTCCGTATCTAGCCATTCTGAGTCGTCGAGTGGGAAGTCGTCATCGGAATCCAGGTATCCGTCTCCATCATCATCCTCATCGAGCTCGTTGCAAAGTTCGTCTGAGTCTGTGTCACTTGGCTGGCTGTTGTAATCCAACGGATTAGTGTTACAGTCCCCCTCTTCGGTATCATTCCACCCGTCACCGTCATCATCTTCGTCGGCATTGTTGCCGATTCCATCGTTGTCGGTGTCTGTGGTCTCACTGGGGTCCTGTGGGAAGTCGTCATCAGCGTCGTCTGCGCCATCATTGTCGTCATCCTGATCCATCGTGTCACAGACTCCGTCTGAATCGAAGTCTGAGGGGGTTGAGTTGTAGTCCTCTGGATCGGTCCCACATTGTATCTCAGTCGTATCCTGCCAGCCGTCGTTGTCGGTATCTAGGGAGAATACATTCACTGTGAAGTTGTAGAATCCGGCCCCGGTAATCGCCATTACCCTCAGCAGAACGTTCTGGCCGCTGACCTCGGGGCCATCGGAAGTGACGTACTCGGCACCGTTGTTGTTCAGAGACGAGTCAATTACCGTGATGTTCGACTCCCAGTAGAGTACAAGATACCCCGTGGCGTTTGTAGAGGTCATGTTAACCTCCACCCCGTAGTCAGTTGGAACTGCGAAGGAATACCAATCATTCGGATCATCGCTTGCAGACTTCCAGCCGGAGAACACCCTTGTGCTGTTGGAGGTTTGTGGAATCGGCAGGCTCGTTGCATTGGCATAGTCATCGCCAGCATCGCCACCAGACAGACCGTCATCTTGTGAGTAAGCTGGGTTTCCTGCTATTGAGAATAGATTAATTGTAAAGTTGTATGATCCGGATGAGGGGGATACGGGCCAATCCTTGATCTCTAGGTAGACCGTCGATGAGCCGACGTCCGTCCCATTGCTCCCTACCGTCTCTGGCACGTTTCCAGTGAATGCTTCGTCCAGCTCAGTCCCATTAGAGTCATAAAGCCACATGTCGAAGTCCGCGCCGGCGTCGTGGTACATCTCAACGTATATCCCATACCCAGATGGGATGTAGGCCGAATACCAGTCGTCATCATTTGTGGATGATAAGTTGCCTTGGAACGAGGTGGAGTTGGTTGCGTTGGATGTTCCGTTGGACAGGCTCAAGGGTAGTGCGTTCGACATCGAACCCCCTGCGTCTTGTCCGCTCCCAGCATCATCCCCGACTCCACCTGAGCCATTTCCAGCGGAGAAAATTTGAATTTGCATAGTGTATTGCCCTGAACCCAGATATTGGTCCACCCAAATGTAAACTGTGGTACCACCGACGTTGGTTCCATTCGACGTTACGTGATCCGACTGCCCTGTTCCGTTAGTGCTTGAGTCAATCTGCGCACCTCCCGAGGAGAGTAGAATGAGATCAAAATCTGAGTTCGCAGGGATGTTTATCGTTACTGCAATCCCGGTTCCCCACGACATATTTACTGCGTAGTAGTCATCCGTGTCAGAGCCTTGGGTGAGGTTTCCGTAGTAGGTAGAGTTGTTCGAGGGAAGGTAAGTGGCGCTGGATGTGCTTCCTCCGGCGTCGGACCCAGAGCCAGCGTCGTTCGCCAGTACAGATCCTGATATTAATGAAATTAGAAAAATGGAGCATATTGCGGTAGCAGATGCCTGTCTCGATGCCGTCGATCGTGTTTTCCTCGTGTCATTCATGCTTCATCGTGTGGGCCGAGTGACTTAAATCGTGGGTGACGGGAAGGGCTGTGAAAATTCCATTTAATAGCTGTAGAAACCTTGACCTGATTTCCGCCCTAACTTTCCTTCCGAAACCATGGAGACCAGAAGTTCCGCGGGAGCGTATTTTTCATCTTCTAGACCTTCTCTAAGTACGTTCATGATGTGTAAGACAGTGTCAAGCCCGATAAGGTCGGCTAAAGCAAGGGGCCCTAATGGATGGTTCATTCCCAGCTTCATTATCCCATCAATGGCTTCGGGTTCGGCCACTCCTTCTTGAAGAGCAAGAATAGCCTCATTCAGCATTGGGCAGAGGATCCTGTTGCTTACGAAGCCGGGTGAGTCATTGCATTGTAGCGGTGTCTTGCCCATCCTCTCTGAGACCTCCAGTATCGCCTTGGTAACCTCTGGAAGCGTCTGACTTCCATTTATGATCTCGATTAGTTTCATTATCGGGACGGGATTCATGAAGTGCATTCCTATCACCCTACCTGGACGCCTTGTGGATGCAGCTATCTCGTCGATGGATATGCTTGATGTGTTTGTGGCTAGTATCGCGGTTTCCTTGCAAATTTCGTCTAAGTCTGAAAACGCTGAGGCTTTCAGCTCTAGAACCTCAGGTATGGCCTCGATAACTAGATCGGCTTCTGAAGCGGAATCTCTGGAAACCGAAGTGGAAACTAGGCTTATGGCAGATTTTGCCTCTTCCTCAGACATCCTTCCTTTAGATACCAACTTGGATAGGGATCTTTCGATGCTTGATAGACCCCTGTCTAGGTAATCTTGCTCTATGTCAATCATAACCACCGGGTAACCTGAGCAGGCGGCAACTTGAGCTATTCCGGCACCCATCTGACCGGCCCCTAAAACCGCCAGTCTCTCTATTTCCATAGAAACCTGAAGGGGTGTTGGTGATTATAGTTGCCTGAAGGGAAGCCTCCATATGCTCTAGTCATCTAGGCCGATATCCCCTAGAATCGTTTCTATCTCGGTCTCGTATTCTGGGGTCGCAAATTCGTCTTTCCTCCCCATTAGGCTTCTCATTGCGATGAGCGTGACAGCGCAAATAAGCAATCCCGCAAGTGAGAACCAGATTAACATCGGCCCCATGTTTCTGGCGTCATCGATCGCCCATTCTGGCCACTGTTGCATCAAGACTTCGATCTCGGCACTGGCTTCATTGTTCGCGTGGTCTGTCGATATGACGTAGATGTCGTGTTCGCCCGGAGAGTCGATAATTTCCAGCTCTACCGAATATGTGCCATTTGATGGGCAAACAAAAGAGTTTGAGTCGACATCGCTCCAAACCATGGTGTTGGTCCCGCCCTCACAGGTTCCTTCCACGACTCTCAATTTAGAGAGCGTGGACGTGCGGTTCGTCTTCTCTTCGATGGATATTATGGGCGCGATGGTATCTCTCACCACAGAGAGCTCGTAGGTGTCCGTTTCATCAAGAGAGCCGACGAGAAGTGTGAATCTATTCTCGCCCTCCACTAATTCAAATGATATCCTCTCCACATCAGATTCCGGGAAGAGGAGGTTCATTTCTTGTAATCCATCCCTCGACCATTTGATTTCCTGACCGGGCCCGAGCTGTATGGTTGCCACAACCTCTGTGGAAGAGACAATGCCACCGTTCCAGTTTGCCTGTAAGACAGTATTGTATATCGACTCGTCAAGTAACATGGTTCTGCAATCCAAAGCATGATTGCTGTTGTTCCTATTTACAGTGCCATCAACGGCATAAAGGCAAAACTCATGGCTACCGGTAGAAGGAACTTCGAAGAAATACGCATCCGATGAGGAAAGCCCGCTTGTGAGAAGCTCTCCGTCCATTGTGAATTCGAAGTGCACTACTTCCGAAGATGACCATGACAAATTCTGTCTATGTTCGAACAATGTGAGAGAATTCGCCATGCTTAGGTCCCATTCAATCGAAGGAGCGGTTTTGTCAATATGAATTGGCCAAGATTGGCTTGCCGAGTTGTTAGTCCAGTCAGTCAAATCTAGTTGCATCACATAATCCCCGTCGGGAAGGCCTGCTGTCCCAAGCGGGAGGGAAATTCCATATTTTTCTTGAGTCCCCCCTCTGTCTTCCTCTTCTGGGTGTCCAGTTGTGGTGTTGAATACCTCTGGCCTAGTTTCGATGCTATCGCATTCGATGGTAAAGTAGTCATTGATAACAGAATTTACAGAGAGGCACCACTGCATGACATCAGAAGGAATTCTTAGGATCAAGTTGCCACTAGAAAGATTGACAGGCTCCTGCAGATTAGAAGAAGAGTATAGATTTCCCGCCTGATCATGCAAAGAGTCGAACTCTATGTCATCTGGAGGCTCGGGATCGTAAATAACTTGGAATTCTCTGGAAACAGTATTTCCTGCTGCATCAGATACCCGTACATCGAACATGCTTGTGCCTTCGACGAAATAGTACGGTGACCCAGATGATTCATCGAAGCCGATTTCAGCGTCCTGGAGGAGGAATGAGTGCTCCGTAAATCCCTCTTCGTCAAGCTCAATTAGATTTCCAGAGTGAGTGAGAGAAGCACCTGGCTCTGTCCAGATCCTATATGTCATGACCTGATTACTGGTTATTTCAGGTATCTGGCTAATCATGACATCGGGCGCAGTGGTATCGTACACCACAGAGAGGAAGGCCCGTGAGGAGAGGCCAGAATAATCCGTGACGGTTAGGATGTAATCATGCCACTGTTCAATTTCAGGGAGTGATGAGTTTATCCAGACCTCCCTGAGGGTCACGTTTTGAGGCATAGCAGAGTGGTTGCCGTAATTCCACAGTGTCGTCAAGTCGTGGTGGTTCCCTTCTGTGTCCAGAGCATGCACTGAGTTAGCACTTGGAATTTGAGTTTGGTTGTCCCCCGGCAACCATTGAACTTGATCCAACTTGAACCCTATGCCGATGTCGATGGCATGAAGTTCTATGGGCACTGAGCTGTTGTGGTAGGACATGTTTTCGGGCTTCTTAAATTCCACCTCTGGAGGGAGCTCAATTAGTTCGTAGACATATGGGATTTGGAATTTTATTGTTCCGTTCAACTCGATTTCAACATATCCATGCCAAACACCTGCGGAAACCGGCCTATCGTATTCAAGACTAACCTGGAGAGCTGCAGACGGGGCTTGACTGGCAAGGGCCGTGGAACCATTGGGCCATATCGAGTTGATTTCAGACTTCGTCAAAGCGAACTGATTTGTGACCCTTAATTCATCACCTCCGAAGTCCTCGATCGTTATTTGGAAGTTCATTGACCCCCCAGGGACGTCATACCCGAGGACTGCTACACCGTAAAGGCCGTCTGGCAGGTCTGTCATTTCTACATTTTCAGAAGAATCTGAGGAAATTGACTTGGCGATCTCTTCATCGCTACTGAATTCACCATCCTCGTTCTTATCTCTGAACAGGTACAAATCAATATCCGAATCGTCTGAAAGGGAGCCTTCAGATGCAACATCAATTTCAATCGACAATGATTTGGAATTGTTTAGTGTGATATTCCTCCACCATGAAGCTGACATTTTGTTTCCTCCGTCATCCAAAACGGTCTCGTTGGGCAGGAATATGGGTTGAGACCAACCGTATGACGTCACGTTCTCCACTGTAAGTGGAACTGTTGAAACTAAGTGAACGGCCTCAACCCCGCTTCCTTCGTCCCAGTCAGACACCACCTTCTCAAAGCCTGATTGTTCGGCAGCAATGTAACCGACAGAGATGTTCAGAGGGTTGTCATTGGAGCTGACGCCATGAAGGGCCGTGTGCAATGCCAACTGGTGCACGCCAGGAGTGACTGGGACAGTGAGTACCTCATGCGATGATTCCGTATATGTCCCCCAGTTGTGGGACCCGGAGCCTGCATAATTGTTGACAGACCTCTTCTCTATGTAGAAAGTAGAGTTACCATACGGGGTTGAGTCTTCTGTGGAATACCCATGTTGGGTCTCAGATAACCACATCACATCAATATCTGTGTATGGGTTATCGCCCCAGTCTACGTCGATGATTGCTGTACCTCCAGTGTCCCATTCCTCCGGCCATTCGATTGATAGGAATCTCCAGTCCCCACTTTCGGCCCTCCAATCCCATCTAGTGGCACCAGAAATCCATTCTTCGGTGTACAATGTCTGATTTGATACATTACCGTCTACGGGTCTGGCGTTTATTGAGAATGGTCCGACCCAGGGAACATTGGTCACAACAGGTAGAGTCCAACTTCTGTTGGATTCGGACTCGATCTGGGAGCCATTGGTATCCAATTCAGTAGATTGTATCAGCAATCCATGTTGATGAAGGCCCGGGTCGGAGTCTACAGGTACTGATACGACCATGGGAACAGAAGTAGACTGGTTTGGCTGAAGGATGACTTCTGGGGGAACGGAAATCCACTCATCGGGGTCTGTGCCGAAGGAGGTCCAGTCGATTTCGATCCTAACCGGGTCATCCGAAAGCTGCCCGTTGTAGTTCCAAACAGCCAACATGAGGCCATCGCCAGAATCTTGCAGGGGATTGCCCATGCGGACCTCTGCATTCGGCCCATCAGACCTCCAGTAGGTCACCTCTTTCAATTCACTCTCTTCGGTCCAATCATCGGAGTCAACCATCGAGTCATTGTCGATATCCAGGACATATATGCCGTCTTCATCCTCGTCTTCCCACTTCATTATCTCAAGGAAGACTCGTTCCTCGGAGCTCCTATCCTGGTTGCCATCGAAGTGGGAGTACTCTATTGTGGCCCGCGCTCTGAATTGCCTTGTGTCAGGACTCAATTGTAAGCTTGGATCTGATTCTAGATGTATAGGAATCAGTAAATCGGGCCTACTGCTTTGATATCCGTCCCATGTGGAATTTTCACCATCCTCGGTGCCATTGCCGGTACTGTTCCAAATCATGGTGTTGTGGGACAGGGGGGAAAACGATGTCGCATCTATGCTCAGGCTGATTTCGGATTGCCCTGTGTTAGTAAATTCAATATCTGTAATCTGAGTCTCTCCCGGCCTCAACAAATTTAGGTTCGCAACTCTATGTTGACCTTGGAATGATCCGCTGTTCCAATGAGAAGGCGTAGCCCACCAACTCCCGTTAATTCCATCAAGAGTCCTTATCGCAGTAGAGGCGTTAAACCAGCCCCCACCTTGCGTGAAGGGCTCGTATCCTCTGTCGTCTGAGGTGGACATCACGAGATCCCTAAACTCTTGGGAAGTGGGATGTTCTCCGAGATTCTCCATCCAAGCCTCCGCGACAAGAGCCATCAGTCCTGCCACTACAGGGGTGGCGAGACTGGTCCCCCCCCTGTCTCTTATACACATCTCCGAGCCCACGAGACGCTACAACATC
>CAXHBZ010000033.1:0-8377 GCA_964015215.1 uncultured Candidatus Poseidoniales archaeon
GTATAAGAGACAGCCCTTAAATCTCTCACGAGCTGTTGTGAGAGCCTCCCTTCTCTCTTTCGCTATTTTTTCTCTAATCCTTTGGTCTTCCGCGAGCCTTCCAGCTTCCTGTAATCCCATCAGTAGTTCCCCAAGAGTCACTGGCCGGCCCTCTTCTCGATGGATCCTTCCTTCGAAAATTGATGGCAGAACTCCGTCTGCGGCACCTGAAAGAACTCCAACTGAAAAGTTGTAGTCCTCATCGTCGAATTCGGACTCCCACCCTCCCTCGAAATCCCATGTATCCTCCTCTTCAAAATTCAGCGCCCTTTCTTGCTTTTCAATCAAGGCCGATGCTTGGTTTCTTAGTATGGCCCATGCCATCCTGATCAGTCTTCCACATGTCGGTAAATCGATGTTCTCCGAGCTTTCTATACGAGACGAAAACATCTCTAAGAAACTGGATAGGTCTACATCCCAGGGGTCTAAATCGGTACTTTGGAACATTTGGAAAACTAGGGCCACGGATCTATCGAATGGGTCTATCAGAAACTGGTGTTCTGCTTCTTCCATGCCTGCTAATTCCGAGATCCTGTCGAGATACTTGCTGGTTGAGAGATCCGGTTCGCCACCTAATAGTCTGGAGACTATGTCGTCCCTCATTGCCTGACCGTCTAATACCGACATTAACCATACCTCATTCAGCGTCCACTTGCTGTGAATTCTCCTTGAGGATTCCATCCTCATCCTTGGCACCTTGGAAAATCACCTTCTCCTTTTCATCGATATCCTCCGTCCATTCACCGGTCCTCTCCCTGAGGGAACTGATGACTTGGTCTTCTAATCCTAGGTCTTCGTTTTCTTCGCTCTCTCCTGAAGTTTCTATGCCCGCTCTCTCTGCCAATCCACCTAAGCTAGCCGGGGTTTGCAGAGGGTCCGGTACCTTGGGCATATTGATTGGATCTGGCAAGTCTGGCATAGCCTCCTTTTCGGCTTTAGACTCCTCCTGAGCCTTTTTCTCAGCCTCGAGCTCCTCACTAAGCTCGATTGCCGCCGCTCGATCAAAGTCCGTAATTCTCCTACTACAACCATCTCCGGCATGAGTGATGCCAATATGGTGATCAGCAAGTGAAAGACTCACTTTCCTCAATGTAACCATGATGAATTGCGCCCTCTCGCTCCTGATTCTGCACAGTGTTGCTATCCTCCCAGAGTTGAAGGGATCAAGGTTTTGATCAACTTCATCGAAGTAATAAAACGGACTAGGCTCATAATCCTGAATCGCAAAAATGAGTGCTAGCGCGGCCATAGACTTCTCCCCTCCAGAGAGAGCGGACCTCCTGGTGTTCCTACTCTTTCCCGGTGGGACGCATGCCATCTCAAGACCCCCTTCAAACGGATTCTTGTTATTCTCCAGTCTTAGCTTACCGGATCCTGAAGGCTGGAGAATCTCGTAGACCCTGCTGAAGTTATTATTCACGTGCTCAAATACGGTCATAAATCGAGTTTTTCTTTCTTTCTCGAGTTGTTCTGAAATACTCACCAGATGGTCTCTTCTTGCCCGGAGTGTCTTTCCATCTTCAATCAGAGCGGCAATTCTTTCCGCAGTTTCGTCATACTGGTCTATAGCGAGCATGTTCACATTGCCAAGGTTGCCGAGGCGGCGTTCGAGCCCCTGCATCGCTCTCTCCGCCTCGGCTATCGTTGGTAGTTGGATATTATCTGAGGGAATCTCGACGCCTGCCTCCTTGAGCTCTAGAGCTGTTTCTTCCGCGACATCAGTTTTCTGCCTTATTTGTGCATTCAATTCATCAATTCTTGATTTTATTGTCACTCTGTCCTTAGAAAGTTGATCGAGAGTGGCTCTCAGGCTAGCTCTCTCTTCTACAAGTTCGTCACGCCTGCTTGTCAATATCTTGTGTTCTTCGTCGAACTGTTCTGATTTGCCCTTCAAGTCCACTAGTTCTGCCTTTGATACTGATATCGCAGACTCTAAGTTTGAAATGATAAGTTCTGAAGATGTGATTTCCTCCTCCTGCTTTGAAATCCTAGTCTCTAGGTCAGACACTCTCTGTTCCATCAAAGAGATTTGACTTTCATTAGTGACGATTGATGACTCGCATGAAAGTCTGACCCTCTCTGCTTCGGTTCTCTTTCTCTCAGCCGTCCTGAGTATCTCCGAGAGGTGATCGGGAGTGTTATCCTGAAGCGCTTCCGCGGCTACGGATCTTTGATGTAGTGAATCATCCAAGTCTTTCTTTGCTTGGTCAGCTAGCGAAATCATACGCATCTTATTTTCTTCACTGATTCTGAGCTCTTTTCTTGATGCTATCATTCTATTCTCGATTTCAGAAAGGGACTTTGTAGCCCTTTCCAGGTCTGCCTTCCAGTTCCTTAGCTTTACAGAATGGTCACTGCCATCAACATTATTGATTCGGTCCCTGAGTGATTGTAGACTGATCATTGTCTCCCTGAGTGCGGCATCAACCGTTGAATACAGGAGGTTTGCTTCTTGGACTATCATCTCATGCCTATCTATGCTTGAACTACCACCGGCCCCCCCTCCGAATGAGGGCCTATTACCACGAGATGAGGAGCCTCCCGTCATCGCCCCGGAGCTCTCTATCAGAGAACCGTCTAGTGTGACCATTCTCACCCCTCCCATATTTTTCCTAGCGACCTCCATTGATTGGACAAGTAGTGTGTTCCTACTCGCGTAAATAACAGCAGTTTCGACCTCCTGATCGTACTCAAGAAGATCTTGCGCGAATCCTATTATTCCCGGATTTCTGGCTACGAGAAGAGTCCGACCTTGGGGCCTTGAAACTTTCAGCTTGTTCAGTGGAAGGAATGTGGCCCTTCCTCCGCTGTTCTGCCTTAGCCACTTAATGCATTTTGCAGCTACTTCATCGTCCCTAACAACGATACTCCTCAGTCCATTTCCTAATGCGGTGGCAAGCGCCTCCTCATGAGAAGAGTCCTTTGGAGCTGTCAGTTCTCCTAGTGTGCCTAGAATCCCAGAAATTTGTCCGCTCTCTCTGAGTCTCGCCAGTGCTGCTATGGTCACAGCAGATCCGGGCGCGGATGATCTTGCCTCTTGCCTCGCTCTGGCCTTACTCAATTCTCTTTCTGCATCTCGAAGTTTAATCTCGGCTCTATCCCTGTCAGACCTAAGTTCTGACTCTTGCTTCTGTAGATTTCGTAAATCATTAGCCAAGGAGGATCTGTCTGAATCTGGCCCTGATTCTCTAATTTCTGTACCTACAAGCTCCAAATCATCCTTTATCATGACAGCCTCATCATATTTCTCTTCGAGGTCAGCTAGATTTTCGGAGGCTAATTGGGATGATTGGGTGGCGCGGTCGGAGTCCAGTTGTGCCTGCGCGTAAGCGTCTTGAGCGAGCGATACCCGATCGCTGGCTTTTCCTAGTGCCCTATTGAGGTCCCGGGCAAACTTGTCTCCAGATTCAATTGCCATCCTTGCCTCAGTTTCCTCCTTCTCTGCATCAATCAACGACTGTTTCGTTTCTTCCAGTGAGTCCTTCGCATTCTCAAGATTCTGAATAGATCCCTCCCACGCTACTCTGGCCCTTTCAAGCTCTTTTCTGAGCGTGGAAATCTCCTCATTGGAGCTTGTGATTATTTTTCTCTGATCACCGATTCTGTCAGTCCCCGTTTCGATATCTATCTCATGCTTCCTGATACTTTCCATTATCCTTTGAGCGTCACCAGCCAAGGCCCTCCGTAGCTCCGCTTCAACCGAAACCAATTCTGTATCAAATTTATCCAGTTTCTTATTTCCATCTGCTAGAGAATGACCTAAGGACCTGACCTTTTCAGAGTAGCTAGTTCTCTCTTCGCCCAACAAGGAGACTTCATCCAATCTGTTCCTGTATTTTGATTGGTAGAGTGTTATTTTCGCCCTTTCGAAGTCTTGCCTAATCTCCTTGTATTTGAGTGCCTGCTCCCTCTCCTTTGAGAGTTGTTTCAGCTGCTTTTTCTTGTCGTCTTCTAAGAGATCGATTGTCTCTATGCTACTCTCAACATGCTTCCTCTGAGTATTCGCGCGACGGATTTCGTCATCATATGCCGTGACTCCTGCTACTTCCTCTAAGACCCCTCTGCGCTTGTGAGGAGTCATTGTGGCTAGATTTGTCACATCTCCTTGGAGGACGATGTTGTAACCATCACCCCTTAGTCCTGCCTCGGCAAGTACCCTTCTCATCTCCGTCGCAGTTGAGGGTTTCTCTCCAATTCTGAAGGAAGATATCGGTTCCCCCTTTCTGTTCAGTCTGACTGATCTGGTGAATGAGACTTCATCATCGTCTATCCTTAGACGCCTTCTTCCATCATGCTCTGGGACATTTGCGAAAACTAGTGTTACGGACATTTGCCTGGCGGCCTTCCCCCTCCCTCCTCCGTTGAATATCAACTCAGATACATTTGAGGCTCTTAGAGCCTTAGTGGACTTCGGTCCAAGTACAAATTGTATGGCGTCCCCAGAATTTGACTTTCCACTTCCATTTGGACCGGTGATTGCGGTGAATCCCTCATCGAAGGGTATGACCATCTCACCACCGAATGATTTGAAGTTCTCGACTTCTATTCTTTTGAGATGCATCCCATCACCTAATATCGGCAAAATTTTCCGCCGACACTAGTCACCGCCTCCATGCCTCTACGCCTATCAATGTTGAGGCTAACAAAAGCGCAGCATAACGATTGCAGAGTGTCTTCTTGACCGCCAAGAGGATAATGCCCTTGGACAAGATTCTAGGGCGACTCGTGCTGGCAAACGCAAGGGGAGACGGTCGATGCAAGAGACAGAGCTCGGAGCAGTGGACGTTGCTGTCATTGGTTCTGGTATTGCAGGGTTATTCTTGGCCGTGGAATGTGCTCGATCTGGACTTTCCGTCGCAGTTGTTACGAAAAAGGAAGTCACCACCTCTTCCACGAACTGGGCCCAGGGTGGAATCGCCGGTGTCCTGGATCCAGATGACTCAGGAGCACTAGAGTCACATGTGGAGGATACACTGAGGTCGGGTGCGGGGCTTTGTGATGAGGGGGTTGTTAGAAGTGTTATCTCTGAAGCCTCGGCTCGTATTAGAGACTTAATAGGGCATGGCGTAGAATTTGATCATGATTCCTCTGGGAATTACGACATGGCGATCGAAGGGGGGCATAGTGGCCCTAGAATTCTTCATTCTAGGGACAGGACAGGGGCTGAAATAGAACGCGCCCTAACAGAAGTTGCATCTGGGGAGGTCGACTCAAAATTTGTCATCTTGGAGAATTGGATGGCCGTTGACCTGATTCAGAATAGACATGGCGACCCATCTAAGGGCGTATCCGGAGTTTGGTGCCTCTCTCCAGAAGGAATGGTAATGACACTACCATCAAGAGTTGTTGTTCTTGCGACCGGAGGTTCTGGAATGATGCATAAATCAACCACGAATCCTTCGATTGCAACCGGAGACGGAGTGGCAATGGCAAGCAGATCCGGTGCGGATATAAGAGATATGGAATTCATTCAGTTTCATCCCACTGCACTCCATTCAATTAGTCAGAAGCCGTTCCTGATAACCGAAGCTCTCAGAGGTCACGGAGCCGTTTTGATGACGATTGAAGAGCATTCTAGATGGAGAATGTCAGGGAGTGGGAACCCCTCTGCTGAATCATTCATGTTGAATTACTCGTCCAAGGGGAGTTTGGATACCCGAGATGTTGTTGCTAGGGCCATAGACACGGAGATGAAGCGTATTGGTGCCAAGAATGTTTTACTGGTGACCGAACACCTAGACAAAGATGAGTTGTGGAACTCCTTCCCGACAATTGCTGAGAGATTGGAAGATGACGGTATTACCCTCGGGGAGGACCCGATTCCGGTAACACCGGCCGCCCACTACATGGTAGGTGGAGTTTCGGTTGATGAATTTGGGAGAGCATTGTCCGATGGATCGCCTATGCAAGGGTTGTATGCAATTGGGGAAGTTGCTTGCACAGGATTACACGGGGCAAATAGGCTCGCCTCGAATAGCCTGCTTGAAGCGGTTGTCTACTCAGGTAGGGCTTCCAGAAGGATAATCCAAGATTGGCGTAGTGGGGAGCTAGCTAGCTTAAAATTGGGGTTGCCAAAATGGAGGTCGGAAGATTTGGGCCAGCTGGTTGAGAATATCCCTCTCATTACCGATTTGGAGGCTCTGCGAGTAACGATGACTCAAGATGTGGGACTCGTGAAGAGTAATGCTAGGTTGGATAGAGCCAGCAGAAGGGTTGAGCACATCGAAAAGGAGGTCGCTAGGTACTGGATGAGCTGTAAACCCACACAGGATTTACTTGAGCTACGTAACCTTGTGTTGGTCTCGAAAATGGTCATCAAGGCTTCAAAATCCAGAAAGGAGAACGTCGGACTACACCATAATATAGATTTGGAATAATCAATCGATCCGTGAAGAGGATTCTATTCCCTTCACCAGAGATCGCAGGATGGAGTTGAGAGGGGTAGGGACTCCGAGACCTTCTCCCATCGTGATAACATAACCACATATCGAGTCTATCTCCGTCCTCTTGCCCGACATCAAATCCTGTAGCATCGAGCATCTATTCTCCGATGTAGATTGGATGACTTCAAGGACAGTAGCCTGTATTTCTGACGATGATATATTGATTCCCGAGGCCCTAGCTACTGTCAAGGACTCTTCAAGAACCGAGAGCGATTGCTCCCAAAGTTCCCTACTCTCTAGTAAGGCACCGTTTCGGACTCCTGATATTGAGCAGAGCGGGTTAATTGCGACATTGATGAGCAGTTTTTCCCAGGAAGACATGTTCATGTCATCTGCCCATACTGGCGATAATTCTGCATCTTCAAGTATCTCCATCAGTGCTCTTGCCGAGCTATTCGGAGGACTTCCGTCTAAGGATCCGACCGTCACAGAACCCCTACCGACCCAATGTGTCTCATCCCCATCTCTGAATGCTCCATGAGTCGTGGCCCCACCCAGAGTCCTCGAGCTACCGACTCTGCTGGAAATTTGCTGGGCGTGCCCCATTCCATTTTGTACGCTCAGGGCGACACCCTGATCAGACAGAATTTCTTCAGCTATCTGAGAAAGAATTGGTGTGGAATATGACTTTCCGCAAATAATCGCGATATCACAGCTACCGACTATTTTTTCAGGTATCGGTCCTGATTCACTGTCGTATACCCCAAACCTTTCTGGTGGGATAGACTCAATAGCCCCTTCTGGCGTGTGAACAACCAAGCCTTGTGAAATGAGAGACTGGGCCGTTGGGCCACGTGATATGGCCAGTAGATCGACGTTGGTATTGGCCATTGATGAAAGAAAGACCGCCCCAATTGAGCCTACGCCAAGGATGGCGACTTTCATCTCCAAACCTCTCTTATATCCGCGAATACGGTAGTTCCTGTGTCCTCAGGAATTACCCATACAACCGCTTCATAGCCGCTTTCTGGGAGGTTAAGCGTGATGTTCACACTCGTGTTAGCGGGTATTGACTCTGGCGAGTCGATTCTCCATGAGTCTCCAGGTGGCCCAGAAACTGAGATAGTGATCAATTCAGTCTCATTTTGGAGATTAGTGATTTCTATAACACTGGTCTCTGAGTATGTTACTCCGTTAATCAGAGCTCCGGGAGTAACCCAAATTTGGGATCCGGTCGAAATTTTTAGGGATGAGGTCAGAGTATAGTTATCGCAAGCCACGAGCCATCCTCCCACTTGTACCAATAAAGAGCCGTTCCCAGAGTATGTTTCTGGGATCTGTATGAATGAGTAATCCCCCAAGGTCCTGTTCCAGGAAGCCTCATGATCAACAATGGGAAAATCTACCTGAGAGGGGCAGAAAGGCGCAGTAGATTCAACATACCCTATAACTGAGCCAGAAAAATCTCTCGGGACTCTGATCACACCATCATTGGAATTAATCACAGAGGAAGAGTTGGCTATGGGAATTTGCCATGAACTGACGTTTCCGTCATCCCAACTGACCGATAGATGAGGTCCGAGATGCCTTCCGAGATAGTCAATGGGGCCACTTACTGAAGCGCCGTTTACCCCATCTAGGCAGACGTAATTGTGACCTCTTGATAGTGCAGTGCCGTTTATTATCGACCATCTGGGGTTTGCCACAGTAACGTTACCATATGAGTCGTCATCTACGGCTATGAGTGTACAAATTTGGGGATCTTGCAACGTTCCGGAAAAATCCCAGAGGGGGTGTTTTTGGTAACCCTTAGAGTTTGGCACTAGGGTTATGACATGTTCATCGTAATGGCCGGTTATCTCTGTGAAGATTCGGATACTTGCAGTTGAATTATTCAAAATTAAGGAGTTTTGCTCTGTTATTGTCAACTCGATCTTCGCTGTCTCCGATTGAGT
>CAXHBZ010000034.1:0-8296 GCA_964015215.1 uncultured Candidatus Poseidoniales archaeon
TCCGGAGCTAGGATTGTCGGGAAGGCCTCCTCCTTACTGAAGAGGACAGGGTCGAGTAAAGCCATAGCTACAATGTGCATTGGGGGAGGCATGGGAGTCTCTCTTTCCCTAGAGAAAATCTAGATCACTAGGTTTCCACCACACTCTGGGCATTTATCAGTTTCTGAGAGCAAAGAAGGTATTACAGCTAGGATACTTGAGCAATGAGGGCACGCCGCTACAACCTCTCCTTCCTGTACAGATACCGCCTCAATGCTATCACCATCCCCGAACCAAGATATGAAAGACGGGTTGTTCAGAGTAGATATTCTCCTGAAAGACGTGATCCCTAGGAGCACGTATAGGGCTCCGATAATCACCGACGGGCCTGTGAATATAATCAAGAAACCTTCAGTTGTGAAACATATTCCGATGCAGCCCAATGACATTGTACTGACGAAAATGCCAGGGGCCTTCCGCAATCTCAAAAGAATGGATCCCAATATTGAGATTGGTATAGAAATAAGTCCCAAGATCAACGGGAAGATGAAGAATACCGAATTCTCATAGGGGAGGTTGAAAATGACCAACACCTGTACCATTGATAGCATTATGATCAGAAATGACACGTGCTTGACTATCGAATCCATGCCTCGACTCATGTGCCTCGACCTATCCCTAGAGCGACGCACTCATGAATCACTCGGCAATCCGAAAGCATGGTCTCGGACACCGGGGTGACCCTGCATGGTGAAACTTTGGCCAATAGACGCATATTGCTAGCCATAACTGGCGGAATTGCTGCAGTAGAGTCTATCAAGCTGTCCAGAGAGATGAGAAGGCACGGCGCAGAAGTCCTACCTATGATGACGAAAGAGGCAACCAAGGTTGTCACCCCTTTGGCTGTATCTTGGGGAGCGGGTTCCGAAGCCATATCTGATTGGAATCCCTCGATGGCGCAACTAGAAGCATTCGATGCCATAGTTGTAGCCCCCGCAACTAGGAACTCAATCGCTAAGCACCTCAATGGAATCATGGACTCTCCGGTGATGATGGCTCTGTCCGCCGGCCGAGGGAATAGAACACCACTGATTTTTGTCCCATCAATGCATTCAGACCTTTTTGATGACCCAGTCACCAGTGAATTGCTAGCTTCCCTTACTGAGGAGGGCTCCTACGTTATAGTAGATGACGAGAAGGAGGGAAAAAGGAAGCAACCAACTGCTGTTGAGATAGTCTCACAGCTATGCCACATACTAAACTCATCTCTCCCCAACAGGAAAAAAATTGCCTTGACCCTCGGGGCTAACTCCTCGCCGATTGATGATGTGCGGAGCATAGTGAATACATCCACTGGGAAGACAGGCTGGTCTTTGTCCGAATATCTGTATAGGATGGGACATCGTGTCGTATGCGTTGCTGGGAAAACCTCAGCAGACCCAAAATTCAACCTTCCTGACGTTAGAAAATCTGACTCTCCCGAACGAATGTTGCAAGAGGCAATCCGAGTCTCCGAGGAAGAAAAGCCAGATGTCTGGATTTTCTCTTCGGCAGTACTGGATTATATCCCCGAGCCAATCTCAGGGAAGATTCCAAGCGGCGAGTCGAACATTTCGGTGACCTTGCTACCAACAGAAAAGCACATCCCGAAAATTCTTTCAAAGATGCAAGATTGTGTTTCCATAGGATTCAAGCTTGAGAGCAATATCGAGCCTACTTCCCTCATCAATAAGGCAACGATCCTGATGGAGAAATACTCCCTCAGTGCGGTAGTTGCGAATCGACTGGAGGATCTAAGGACTCCCGGGCCCCCCCGTCGATGGCTCATCGATTCGAATGGTAGCGTAACGGAGATGCCAGACCTGCATTCTCTATGTTCTGAAATAGAGGCTTATATCACCAGTTTGGCGTCTTGAGATACGAATTATTCAAACCAAACTCGTACTCGGGGTTGCATGGACGCCCCTAAGAAGGCCAAGAGGGGAATCCCCCCAAAGTCGGATTTTAACTCATGGTATCCTTCAATAGTTGAGATCGCAGATTTGGTGGACAAGAGATATCCAATAAAGGGCATGGATGTTTGGAAGCCATATGGCCTCAGTGCCATGTCCCTGATTGATGGTTTGGCAAGAAGGCAAATGTCCCTAACAAATCACCATGAACACAGATTCCCTCTACTGGTCCCAGAGAATCTTCTGGACAAGGAGAATAAACTTGTATCGAGGTTGAAGGCCGCTAGAGAAGCAGGGGTTGATCCCTCGGAACTAAGGATGGAGGAAGAGGACTCCGGATTCAAGAAGGAAGTATACTGGGTAACTCACGGGGGGGAGAATGAGTTAGAATCCCCCATGTTCCTAAGGCCCACCTCAGAGACTCCTATGTACACAATGTTCTCCCTATGGGTAAGGAGTCATTCCGACCTTCCCCTGAAAACCTTCCAAATTGTCAATACTTTTCGCTACGAAACTAAACAAACAAGGTCATTCATCAGAGTAAGAGAGATTCACTTCTTCGAGGCTCACACTGTACATGCCGACGAGAAAGGGGCCTCTGATCAAATCACAGAGGATGCTTCAATGGTTCAAAGTATTCTACATGACCTCTGTCTACCCAGCATAGTCTCCAAGAGACCCGTCTGGGACACATTCCCCGGTGCGTGGTATACTATGGCAGCCGACGTTTTAATGCCTAACGGCAGAACCTTGCAAGTTGCTACTTATCATCACTACAGGGATCAGTGGGCTAAGTCCTTCGATCTGAAGTACGAAGACCAAAACGGGGAAACACAGTTCTGCCATCAGACTACATTCGGGATGTCAGAGAGGCTTCTCGGATCGGTCGTCGGCATGCATGGGGACGATCAAGGCCTCATAATGCCGCCAGCCGTCGCCCCACATCAAGTGGTCTTACTCCCGATTGCCTCCCATATCAGGGATGATGTAATCACCGAGATTCATGCCATAGGGGATAGATTGAATGAAGCGGGAATAAGGACTTTCATCGACGATAGAGATGTGAGGCCTGGTGTGAAGCATTATGATTGGGAAATTAAGGGAGCCCCAATTCGCCTCGAGCTTGGGCCGAGGGACATCGATTCAGGAAATTGCATTATTTCAGAGCGAGTAGGTAAAAAATACGAGGTCCCTATTAACGGAGTCGTTGAAGCCGTAAATTCAGCACTGGCGTCCGTTGCGGATGAGCTGAGAGTCAGGGCTCGTGCGTATTTCTCCGATCTGATATCCGAATTACCTCAGATAACAAATGACGATGGCGAATACAGATTCTCATCTCCTGTAAATGAAGGGATTGTCTACTCATTCCCATTTTGTGGTACTGATTCAGATGCTGAAATCCTTGAGAAACTTTCAGGTCTAACAATGCTCGGCGAGTGTGTTGATGAATATGACCAGCCCAGAGAGTGCGTAATGACTGGAGTGAGGACCACAAAAAAGCAACATCTGGCTAGGATGTACTAGGTCCTCTTTCTTGCTGTTATCAACATCAGCAATGCGAAAAGCATCATCAATGCACCATCCACGATTCCGCCGGTTCCAGATTCACCCCAAGCGTCCTTGCTTCCAATATCGGAGTACTGGGTCCAAATCAGCCGTGTGTTCATCTCACAATAAGAGCTCTCATTCACTTCATCGGTAAGAGCCGTGATGGATTCTCCCGATCCGTTTGAAAATGCGACCGCTACACCGTCTTCGTATAGTGTGGACAGGTATGAATAGGGTGGATTATCAATATGCCAATTTTGACTGTCGAACCTTACTGGAACATTATGGGACACCCATGTAGAATTCCCGTTGTCCACGACCTCAGTCGATCCATTTTGTGATATTTGCCAATCCAAAGTGTAGGTAGAGCCGTTGTTCAGCCCTTTCATGGTCCAAACGATGGAAAGTGTATTGTTATGCAGCTGTGTACTTGAGGTTAATTCTAGCTCTTGAACAGGAGCTTCGTCTTCACATATCGGCAGGGCGGTGCCGATTCCTAGTGCCACGTTGAACGTTGTGATGAATAGGAGTAGAAACATGAACCCGGGCAATACTACCCTCCTTCGGACCTTCTTTTTGGATTCTGGTTCTAGTGTATCTCTCGTGTTACCAGTTGGTATCTCTACACCGCCATTCCCGTTGGTAGCTTTCAATCCACTCTCGGGAGGCGACACTGGAGGCTCGATTCCCATCCCTTCCAAGGCCTCTCTGCCATAGATTCTCTCAGCCATGGAATAGAGTTGCGCATCTCCACTAATCTCGGAAGGATCAATTGATCCATCAAGGACTCTCTTTATCCTGTCAGAGTCGTCCATGCTAACCGGTCCCATGGTTACTTCATGAATGAAACCCCAATATGAATGAGAAATCGCATCATTCAAGGCAGTAGTGATTCGCATGAGCTCACAATATCTTTGTGTGTAAGTCCCATTAGTTCCATCAGCTCCCCCGGCTCTCCGCTTTCTCCAAACCTGTCGGAAACTCCGACCATCCTGATCGGCACCCCGCCATTGTGAGAAACATGCTCTGCTACTGCACTACCCAAACCTCCGATTATGGAATGGTCCTCCGCGGTCACGATGCCCCCACATTCTGCAACTAGCTGATCAATGAGCTCTGTGTCAAGTGGCTTGATTGTGTGCATGTCCACTACAGTAGCCTCAACTCCCTTGGCCGACAGCTTCTCTGCGGCCTGCATGGCCTCAGCGACCATGACTCCACATGCTACTATGGCCACATCCGTGCCTTCACGGAGCTTCGAACCCTTTCCAATCCTCAAATCTTTGGAGCTCTCCTCATTATACATTCTTGGAGTTTTGTTCCTGACGGTCCTAGTGTAAGAAGGCCTGTCGTGATCTAACAGCTGAACTGTTAGCTCTTCTGCCGATAGGTCGTCGCACGGATGAATAACACTCATGCCGGGTATTGTCCTGTACAACGCTAAGTCCTCGATTGACTGAGCGCTACTTCCATCGGTGCCTGTGTGGATACCTCCATGGCTACCACATAGATGTACCACCAAACCTGGCCTTGCAACGCCGTTCCTTACCTGTTCAAATCCCCTCTCAGTGAAAATTGCGAAGGTACTTGCAAATGGTACCTTGCCAGAGGAAGACATGCCGGCTGCCACTAGGATCATATTTTGTTCAGCTATGCCAAGAGAAACAGTCCTGTCAGGATTCGCTTCCCTGAATAAGCACGATTTAGTAGATTTCCCAAGGTCTGCCTCGAGTACGACGACGCGGGGGTCGTCAGCCAAGCGAAGGAGGGCGGATCCATACCCGTCTCGCGAGGCGCCACCAGTCGATGGAGCGCTCATGATAACTCCCCCAGAGCGATTCCTAATTCCTCGTCATTCGGAGCTTTCCCGTGGAATGAGGGGTTATCCTCCATGAAAGAGACCCCCTTCCCCTTAGTTGTGTGAGCCACAATGGCAGTCGGATGTCCGGTTGTATCCGAGGCCCATCGAATAGCCTGTGATATCTGTTCCATGTCGTGCCCATCAATTTCCATTACATCCCATCCGAATGACGAAAGCTTTGCTCCAACATCTCCAACTTCCATCTGTACTTCCACGAAATCGTCATTTTGTATCCTATTCCTGTCCACAATCAGATTCAGCCTTCCGACAGAATGGAAATCGGCAGCCATTGCAGCCTCCCAAAACTGACCCTCTTGTATCTCCCCGTCTCCGACCATCACCCAGACATCACGATCACTAGAATCCATCCTTGCGGCCAATGCACATCCAAGCCCGAAGGATAGCCCCATTCCTAGGCTACCTGCGGAGAAATCTACCCCATCTGTCCACTTCATGTCCACATGTCCTTGGCAAACAGAACCCATCTTTCGGAAGGACATCATATCCTCCTCATTGATGAATCCCATTTCATATAGGATCGAGTATATGGCCGGACTTGCATGCCCTTTGCTCATGATGAATCTATCCCTATCTTCCCATTCCGGATTATTGATATCGAATCTCAATTGGCTGCCGTATAGTGCGGCAATGATATCTATGGCCGACAAGGATCCCCCTGGGTGACCAGCGCCTGCCGCATGAATCATCTTCAGTATATGTTTCCGACATCTGAGCGCTAACTCACGCAGTTGTGGTATTGCCATCCCTAGCGCCCGGTCCTCGGAAATCATGACCATGCTAGAAAATCTAACTAATGATGCTTTCCGGGAACTTGTAACACGAGTCTAGACGAATTCTTATGACGGCGATGCCAGACCATTGGTCGTTAGCATGGCGGACGTGACGAGTAGGTATTCCAATTCTAATTGGAGGGGAGCCCTTTCCACAATGGAGGTGCCAATAGCTGTGAAGCACAGTAAAATAGCCTCAGAATGCCTAGAAACACTAATTTCCAGAGGCAGGTTGTCTTTCAGTCAAGGTGTCGAACTGATGAAAGAGAAAGAGATTTCATCAGTAACCTCATTGGCGAATATGGTAAAAAGATCCAGATTTTCCAAACACGTATTCTTCAATGAGAACCTACATGTAAATTCAACAAATATCTGTGTTCTTGCCTGCAGATTTTGCGCCTTTAGAAAGGGACCCAGGCACCCGGAGGCTTACACGCTCAGCCCCGAGCAATACCTAGACAGGGTCAGGCCCTACTCCAGGAACATCGATGAGGTCCACACAGTAGGAGGCCTGCACCCGACTTGGACAGTCAGGGAGTATTGCGATCTCTTTTCGTCACTCAAGCAAGAATTCCCAAAAATCCACATAAAGGCTCTTACCGCCGTCGAGATTAAGCATCTCGCCAAGAGATCCTCCCTCTCATTCGAGGAGACCCTATCCACACTCTCTAGAGCTGGACTAGACTCCCTTCCCGGCGGCGGTGCGGAAATCTTGGTGGACAGCGTCAGGGACAGGATATGCATGGGCAAGGAGTCCTCTGACGAATATCTAGACATTCATGGCGTAGCACATTCACTAGGAATGCCGACAAACTGTACCATGTTATTCGGAACTGTAGAAACGATTGAGGATAGAATCACACATCTCCTCCGACTGAGAGAACAACAAGACTACTCCGGGGGATTTCAGTGCTTTGTCCCATATCCATTCCTCCCCGACAAGACCCGCCTCCCTGAGGCTCAGCTCTCTTCAGGCCTCGAGACAATAAGGATGATAGCAGTATCTAGGTTGATGCTGGATAATATCCCCCACATCAAAGCATACAGAATGAATATTGGGGACAAACTCGCATCCTTTGCTATAAATTGTGGAGCAGACGACGTGGACGGAACTGTTGGACATGAGGAAATTATGCATGAAGCAGGGAGTAAAACTAGCCTCACAACGAGCTCCGAGCAGCTTGCTAGGATGATTATCTCTGCGGGATCTATCCCAGTAAAGCGAAACTCCACATACTCCAACTTCGAAACTATCACAATCTCCGGGGAAAAAACCGCCAAAAAACTGCCCGTAATTGCGTTGGTGGGATGACATGAGCTGGAAGAATGTCATCGGGCGTGTTTCCTTTTCAAACTGTGACCCGATATTCGATGGCTTAGATTCTAGTTGGACCATCCTATCCGCCCCTCCAGCATGGCTGACTGGCCATGTGATGCGCAGGGATTGCATAGCGGCTCCCATCCCCTCAGCGGATTATGCCTTGAACAGTGAGGAATTGATGTTAATTCCTGAAATAGGTATTGTGAGTAATGGGAATGTTGGATCCGTTTTACTTTTCGGCAATCGACCCATAGAGAATATGAGGGATATCGCATTACCCACTGATTCTTCGACATCAAAGGTACTTCTGAAGTGGATTGTTAGGAACCGTGGGTTGGATCCAAAATTTGTAGAATCCGGCCCGGACATCAATGCCATGCTAGAGAAATGTGATGGCGCTTTGTTGATTGGGGACAGGGCGATCCTAGCGTCAATTTCTAACCCTGAGTTGGTTAGGATGGATCTGGGCGAAGAGTGGACCCGAGTGACAGGACTCCCAATGGTTTTTGGCGTCTTTGTGGCAAGGAGGGATTCACCGAGAGATGTCTTACAAAGAGCCCATTCTCAAATGCTCAGACAAGTAGAAACTTTTGAAAATGATCCAAAATGGAGGAGGCAGGTGATATCTAGGACCTCTAAGAAGATGGGTTTCCCTGTGGAGAGGGTAGAGGACTACTTCGAATCAGAGGTGAGGAATAGAATGTCAAACGAGGATATCGAGGGCCTAACGAGGTTCCTCAAAGATGGGTGCGGTATGAAGGAAGAGCCGATTTGGCTGGATGTTCACTCAGAGTAATTCAACCTCTTGCTAGCGACCCAGTCCAAAAGGTCCAAGGCTACTTCG
>CAXHBZ010000035.1:0-8258 GCA_964015215.1 uncultured Candidatus Poseidoniales archaeon
AGATGTGTATAAGAGACAGCCGATTGAGATTAAAATCGAGTCTCCTGCTGTATCGCCGGTCGAGATATGGCCCCGGAATACATTATCAATGGAGGAATTTGCGTATAGATGATGGGTGTAGTTCCAAGGATTTTCTAACTCATGTCCATCTGGCCCCTCCTTGTCCATGTCATATCGCACTATGTCGAGTTGGTAAGGGGAAAAATCACCCTCACTGGAATGTACAACACGTATCCAGAGCTCAGATTCAGGGGGATAATCTAGCAGTAATGGCTCGAAGTCTGGAGACGGAAAACTGCTAATCAGTGTCTTTGTTTCACCTCTGGACCATATTTGGATATCGACTTCATTCCTGCTCATGGCCCCGGATATTTTTATAACATCTCCAAATTTTCCCGACACCAGCAGTGCATCCTCATCAGAAGAGTTCTGTAAGGAGCCAGTGAAAGTTACTTTGTCCATGGACCATGCTGTTTTGTCGCACCTGTTTAGTTGGCAAATCGATGAATAATCTATTGAGGACCAATTAGATACCTGTCCGGGAGATGGGACAATGTCTGGAAGGTCTAGGTCCTCCACAGCTCCTCCGTGGCGATTGGAGATCGTCTTGATTTCAATATCCTCGGGTCCAAGAGCCTCACTTCCCCGCAATTCCCATTCAACAGTGTGATTTACAATTCCACTCCACTCTACATGATGGCTATCTGAAAAATGAAAACTTTCGCCATCAACGATGACCGATAGCTCCATTCCTGGACAGGATTCTAGTTTGCATGAGAACAGTATCCAAAAGGGGCCTGATTCTTCGCTTTCGCCCTGAATAAGTGACACTCCTTCGTTACTCTCCGAGGAGATGCCATAAGGGATCAAGGCCAGTAGCAAAACAAGTGATATTGTCCCAGCCCGTACGGCTCTCATGCCTCCCCGAGACAGTCATACCTTAGAATCCTTCAAGCGAAAAGTTCACGTCGCAGGCACATGAGTGACAGGCCCCTATCCAGGGAAGTATCCTCTAGGAACCGTTTCTCGAGGTTATTCTCGTTAGGAGACAGGAACAATCCCGTATCTTGGGCTCCGGGACTAGTACTCTCTGACTTTGACCCGGATCTTCCTGTAGAGTTAGCACCCTTCAAATTTAACAGGGACTCAAAACAACTCCCTTCGACACTAACACTTTCCACGAGGGGGAACCTTTGTTATCCGTTTGATGGGGAGGACGTTTGGAAATCTTCCGAGGGACTTGTATTGCCACCCAGTCTCTCATCTTCAGATTCAGGGGAATACGGATTTGGTGTAGAATTTTTACCAATTTCTTGGCAGTCATTGCACCATGATTTATCACTGGTAGACTCAGATAAACAACCTTCAGTAATCGCAATTACCGATGCGCCACAGCTTTCCAACGCCCCAGGAAAGCTTTCCCAAGCCGTGGACGTTGTGAGGAGGAGATTCCCCGCCTCACTAATTTGGGCTCCAGGAATCTCTGGGCCGGATAATTGCGCGCTTCTGTCATGGATGGGAATAGATCTTTTCGATTTGAATAGATCAAGGGTCGCTTCCGCCAATGGTATCATTCTGACTACAGATGGTCCGAGAAACCCGGACAACTCTATGTCGGAGGGCTGTAGCATGGATGTACAAATTACTCACTGGACGCAGGCAATTGCCTCTTTGAGATCTGCAATCAGATCCGGAACAGTCAGAGAATTAGCAGAAAGGGCTAGTCTTTCAAGTCCAAGATCTGTGGAGAGGCTTAGAAGGCATGATAAACTATTACGTCAAAACTCCGATGGCTCTATTCTAACGAGTGTCGATAATTCAGGTAGGAAGGTAAGGTACAATTCTCCCGTGAGCAGGCAGGACAAATTGATTCACGACTGGAGGAAAAGAGTATCCAGTGATCATGTTCCTCCTGCGCACCAATCAGACATACTCGTCCTGCTACCGTGCTCTGCTACGAAGCCATACAGACTTTCTCAAAGTCATCATAGATTTCTGAAAAACATCCCCTCCAATCGAGTGCATGAAGTGATGGTAACTTCACCCTTAGGATTGGTTCCCAGAGAGCTTGAAGATCTTTGGCCTGCAGCACACTACGATATTCCGGTGACAGGCGAATGGGATACAGATGAGCTGGATATGATCAATACAATGGTGAACGATATATGTGACAGAGTAAACTACTCTTACGTTGTAAACCATTCCGGAATAGAGCTATCGCTCGACTCTACAATTGTCATTAATAGCAGGAAGGGGACGGCTGGGTCAAAGGAATCCCTTTCAGAACTAAGTAGTGTGATCACTGGAGCAATAGAAGCCCTGAAATTGGAAGATGTTTCAGAAAAAATGAATAGAATGGGGCTGATGAAGGCTAGATCAAGATTTATTCATGGGACTGATGAATGGCTTGAAGGGGCTGTCGTGTCTGGCAGACTTCCAATACTGAATATCTCAAAGGATGACCTACAGTTGGCAAAGTGGAATCCACGGAACGGCAGATTCGCATTTTCAAAGAAATCACTTCCACTTCTTATGGAGAGTGGAAAATTTCCAATTGTTGGCATTTCTAATGGACATAAGTGGAAAGGTGACATATTCCCCACGAACATCGAGGCGATAACCGGTGAAATTAGAATGGGGGATGAAGTTCTGGTAACCCAGAATAACAGGCTAATAGGAAGTGCTAGGGCGACAGCACCAGGTTGGGAATGGCCGTACGGACCGGGAAGACTAGCTAAGGCCCGCCATAGACTGTGATGGATGTGGAGTTAAGCCTACGTAGTGATTAAAGAGGAAGAGCAGGTCGCCCGACCCGGAGGAAGGATGATGTCACGCATGCATTCAGGAGGAAAAGGCTCCAGTGGCTCGTCCAAGCCTTATTCAACTGAGCCACCTTCATGGTCAGAAAACGACAAAAAGGCCATAGAATCTCATATTCTTGAATTAAACAAAGAAGGCCATTCAAATGCAATGATAGGCACAATTCTCAGAGATAGATTTGCAGTCCCAGATGTTAGATTAGCCACAGGCGAGAGAATATCTCAGATTCTCTCTAGGAACGGGGTCGTCCCAAACTATCCTGAAGATATGATGAATCTCATGAGAAGGGCCCAAGGACTAATTGACCATCTCACCAATAACCCAAAGGACAAGCATAACCGGAGACAATTGGAACTTTGCGAATCAAAAATACGCCGACTTGCAAGATACTACAAAGGGTTGCAGAAGCTAGATAATGACTGGCAATACAAAAGAGACCAACTACGCCTGATGGTTGAGTAGTGACAGTAGAGATTTGTACTCCCCCCTAATCAGATGAGCTGTGCGGGACCTCATCTCAGCAGAACTTTTCTCCGGCATTGAGGTTACCGCAAGAACCGCAGTGTCTGAATTGTTGGGATCAAAACAAACCATCACAATAATTTCCGAAGCTAATCTTCTGGGCTCACTATCGATAGCACCCATCGAGGCGGCACTGCTTGAATCAAAGAGCCAGTACAGGAGGAGAATAGGTAACACGAACCCGGGCGAAATGAAAAACTGCATACTGATCGACACTGCTAGGGGAGGAAAGGGAATTGAGTGGAACCCCGAGAGAAATATCCTCACAATCACAGAAACAATGTCCATGGCATTATCTGGGCACCAAGGGGATTCTAAAGTCGGCCCCTTGACAACTGTCGCAATATGTCATTGTATTGCCCAAATAATTTCGCCCTCAGGATCGAACGTCAGAAGAATGAGGCCGTGGGCAGTTTCTGGGAATTGGATTCACCAATGCATGGATATGACTTATGATCCAGTTTATGCCTCACTCAAGGATACTTTGAGGTCGGAGGGAACCATAAGGGTAGTTCCAATCACAGAAGTGCCAATGCCTAACGTTGAAAACCTGGATTTCATAAACTCCGAAAAACTGCAGGAAATCGCTTCTCGATGGGATTCGATGGGTGAAGAAGGGAGAGCAAGGTCAATCTCTCACCTTTGCAGGAAAGTCCTCCAATCAACAAAACCCTCAACCTCAAGATTGGAAGAAATTGTGTGGAATTGCATCATGGCTCCGGGATGGCAATCTGATTTGGCAAGCCAGATAAGAGGCATATCATCAATCTGGAAAGACAAAGACAAAAAAATCGCGTCATCCATGATTATTGACTCTCTGATACGAAATGGAAAGCTGTAATCATTCCTCTATTCTGATAACACTGTTACACCCAACGCAAGTGATTCTCAATGGGCGTACATCAGACTCAACCAAGACCTTCGATCCGCAAGATGGGCAATTCACCTTTGGGGCATTTGAAGTCCCAGAGCCTCCTCGTGTCCTAGGGGACAGCAATGATATTGGGAAGACAAGTAGGATGCTACTCGATACAACGCCGAGCACCATCTGCATAGGTAAACCAAGGAAGTATATGGAGAAAGAAAGTATTCCGAGAGTAGCAACTGTAATCATGGTCGGGAATCTAGACCGTCTGCGAGTCATTAACATTCCAGTGCCAATTGAGAGACTCAAGATTAAAACCATCATTCCTGAACCAAGCAACACACTGAATAGTCCATTGCCCGAGGGCGTGAACTCCACTCTGAAGGACTCTTCAGGGTCTAAGTTGGACTCATCTACGGTCAAAGTTTCAGAAATAATCCATCTTCTGTGAGAATAATCGATACCGCTAGAAGAAACAATTCCAATGTCCGTCAACATCGACCCTGTAATTCGTATATCAACGGAAATCCCAGTCCAGTAGTCCTCATCAGACGGCCTGGAAAAGCTCTCTATTAGCAACTGCCTCTCTCCTTCCATCAGTGAGTATGACGTCGAAATCCTGATGGTTATCGATTCCGAGCTAAACCCGCTCGTACCCCCTAAATCGACCGAAACTTCGGTCGGCCCAAGTTCGAACGGGTCTACACCAATTATAGATTCAGCCTCAATGAAAAGTCCGTTAGTAAGGAAAGACTCCAGATCAGAGTTCGATCCTGTAAGATACCCCTCGAGAGCACTGATTTCGGAATTATCTACCATCTTGTTGTTGTAGTCTGAATCTGGAACAGAGTTTGAGTATGAATTCAGGTTTCTCCACCAGCTACTGGAGCCAAGACTTGAATTCCCAATATTGTCCAGCCCCCACCTCATCCATTGAGACATGGATCCATCGAATTCGAGCGATACTCTCTTACTGACTTCCTTACCATCCCAATCGGCGTCCACCTCAATGAGGACATTCGACCCACCACTCCTCAGTGGCTCGTTAGCGGGGTACCAAGAACCGCCACCTCCATCATCTGGTCCTGATTCTATGAAGTGAGTCATATTGGATTCTATGAGTAAACCATTTTGAGGCTCAAGAATAAATTCTGTTAGGAAAGATCCGCTGTCAACTCCATCTGGAATGCTCCAAACAAATGTCACCTCGACCCCTCCCTCCACCAGAGTTGCCACTGGTTTATCTCCGACAGCTATATTCTGTACCTCAAAAACACCACTTGAAGATGACCAAATCCTGTCCTCGAAGCCAGATGTGATTAGGATGGGGAAATAGACGAGGCTCCCACTGACGCTCGCATCCTTCATCTCTATTTCCACCAAGGGCATTTTTACTGAAATACTCGAAGACTTGTCAGAGCTCCCCCAGTGAAAGACTACTCCGGAGTCATCACCAGGTTGGTTGAAACCCAGTAGCTGGACAATCAGAGTTATTTCCATAACATCCTCCTTTCTGATTTCACCAGACTCAACATCTATGACGGACTGAACATCTCCTTCCCCCGTCAGGTATGGTTCCAAACCTGAAGTTCCGCCCTCGTAGAACGATCCTCCTATCCTTACTTCTACTGTCATATTGATATTGACGCCAACGGCCCCTTGAACTTCGTAATGGATATTGAATTCCCAGCTGTCTGAGGGATAGTCACCGTCAATCCCCCAAGGAACCTCCCAGGAACCAACCTCTACTGGTTGCAATACCTGATTGACTAATTTGGACTCACCCTCATCTACCTCAGACTCAAAGGGAGTTAAGCCTCCAGAATCAGCATCACCGATTAAATACAAATCGAAACTATCGTCCGAGCAACAGTTCGTCTCTTGTGATGAAACACTCGACATTGGACCAAGAATACCCACCAAGAAAATCAAGACGAGTGCCAACGGAAGGCCCCTGCCACGCACTGTCATGATGCCCGACAGAACCTCAACATCTTGAACTCAACCCCTTTGAGTCTACTTAGTTGGCATTAACTGAAGATGTGGAGCTTATCCGTGTAGCCAAATAAGGTCGATCTTACCTTCAATAGTATTTGCCAATTCAACCTTCGCGAACCCCATTCTCTCTAATTGGACTACCTGGCCAACAGTGTATTCTGCATTTTCGATAACCCCGCTGACAATTCTGTTTTCGCCGTCCTCTGGAATAATAATCTCTGCATTAGTGAAATTATCTGAAGAATTCCAATGAATTATCGGCGAATCCCCAGTCTTTTCTCTGGAAATGAAAATGGCATTTTCACCGTCTATTTTCACATCGGCGAAATCTTTCAACCTGACAATTCCTTGAGAATAGTCCCTTTTTGAAATTTTAATACTTCTCCGACCCAAGGTCCACTCTCTGTACCCCATGTCGTCATGATCTGGATGATTCCTCAATCTAACAACTTCATCAATTTGGGTCGAATTCCCTTGATAGACCAATTTCAGGTCTACAGGATTCTCCACAAAAGAACGCCTCAATGTTTTTGAGTCGATAATCTTTGAATTCTTGGAATCAATTGTTTGCATGGAGATTGAAATGTCCTTTTGTGTCAGCCCCAAATCAATCCAGAATTCCCTGATGGCCTCTGGGGTGTATCCCCTCCTCCTCAGTGCGGAGACCGTGGGAAGCCTGGGATCATCCCAACCTGTGAAGTCTCCCCTTTCTATGGCCTCCCTTATCGAAGATGTCGAAAATCCACCAAAATCATGTAATTTCACTCTTCCCCAGTACAGTGTTTCTGGATATTTCCAACCCAAATGTTCGTAAAGAAGGGTCTGCTTTCTAGTACTGTCCATCAAATCTTTTCCGCGAACAATGTGAGTAACGCCCTGTAGGTAATCCTCCACGGCACTCTGGAAATCAAGTAATGGCCAAACTTTGTACCTATCCCCTACTATTGGATGAGGAGTGTGTTGAATCCTCAACGCTGGCCAGTCCCTCAATGCTGGGTTGGGGAGGTCGAGACCGGTCTTCACCCTCACCACACTCTTCCCCTCCTCTATTTCTCCAAGGATCATCATTTTCCATCGATCCAAATTCTCCTCGATGTTATTCTCCCTACACGGGCAAGCCGTCATTCCATCTCTGAGCGATTTAAACTTAGATGGGGAGCATTCGCACACATAGCAAAATCCCCGAGATATCATATCCTCAGCATGTTCCAAGTATACATCCATTCTTGAACTGGCCTTTATGACAACATCCGGCTTCATCCCGGATATCCACTCAAACTCCCTTTCAATGGATGAATATGCTGATGGTAGTGGCGGTTTAACCTTGGTATCGGTGTCATCAAAACGAAGTATTATTTTGCCCGAGTGATTCTTGGCGAATTCCGAATTAATGACGACTCCCCTCGAATGTCCAATAGAAAGTGGGCCGTTTGGATTTGGGGCGAATCGTAGAACAACCCCTTCTGAACCAACATTGCCGAGCTCAGGAAGGCCAACCCTTTTTTTCTGCCTTTCACGGTTTAGAGCTTCCGGATTAGTTTCTTCCAAAATTTCCCTTACTCGATCTAAGCCGTGTTTCTTGGCAATAGCGTTCGCATCTTCCACATGTTCAGAAATCAGCGGAACCAATTCTTTTGCATGCGACCTTAGATTCGGGAACTCTGAGAGCAACCTCCCCAATACACTTCCCGATTTTCCATTACCATTGTATTCTACTGCATTCTGTAGAGCATACTTTCGAATAGCAGACGAGGCCTCTTCTCCTATCACTAAGCCATCTGCCATTATTGACATCCTATCAGTCATGCCTATTTGTGATTGCTGTCCAACCACGTTCGAAGACTGGTTTGTGAATAATTTCTATTTACGTCGTTTCTAGTGGGTATTGGAGTATTATGGAAAGAAATCCAAGCATCTCTGACTGTTGACCACGACCACCTCAAACAAGTATGTGGAGTCGGACCCGAGATCAACTCAACAATGGCCCTTTTAGTTCTTGGATCCGAAGCTGTCTCTTATACACATCTGACGCTGCCGACGACATAACGGGTGT
>CAXHBZ010000036.1:0-8179 GCA_964015215.1 uncultured Candidatus Poseidoniales archaeon
ATGTTGTAGCGTCTCGTGGGCTCGGAGATGTGTATAAGAGACAGCCCCCACCATCCATGCATATTCCCTCGGCTCCCATGAGTCGGAAATAGAGCCGTCAGACTTGGATCTCCATCTTCCTCTGAGTGAGCTTTCCAGAGATATTTGTTTGCGAAATCTATCTAGGAGGCCCAGATAATCATCTCCCTAGGAAATCAGAAATCCTATCAAAGGCTTCGTCTAGAATTTCTATTGGCGGAAGGCACACCATCCTGAAGTGGCCACTACCATATTCGGGCGAGAACCCAGAGCCGTGAACCACCAAAACATGCTTCTCATTGAGTAGGTCTAGTACGAACTGCTTGTCGTTGGAACTGATATCCCTCCTTGTTATCCTCACGAACAAATAGAATGCCCCCCCGGGCTTCTCACACTCTATTCCATCAATATTGGATATCCTCATCATGCAATGATCGAGTCTTTCCTTTATTCTCTCTCTGTGCCCTTGAAGCCAGTCAGAATCATCGCACAAGCCTGCGAGATAGCCATATTGGGCAGGTGTTGATGCGCAAAGCCTGCTCCTTAACAGCCTCTCCACCCCGTCTCTGACGAGCTCTAACTTTCCATGAGGATCGTGCCACGCCATATACCCTATTCTCCACCCTGGGGCAAAATAGACCTTGGATACCCCGTTTAACACAATTACCGGGACATCATTAGAGCGAGACGCGACAGAAACCAGTTCGCCAGTAAAGTCAAGACCATCGTAAATCTCATCGGCAATCACAGTACACCGGGGCCATTTCTCTACGAGCTCAATTAGTCTATCTATTTCCTCCTCGGTGGCTACATTTCCCGTTGGATTATTTGGATTAATAAGTACCAATAAGCGAACATTTTCGTCCATCTTTGATTCTATATCATCAAAATCAATACGCCAACTGTCACTTGAATCAAGCCTATATTCGACGGTCTCTGCACCGTACATCTGAGGGTATGCCAAGTATGGCGGGTAATGGGGTCCCGGAGCTAGAACCTTGTCCCCTGATTCTAGGAATGCTGCGAACAAAATCTGCAATGCCTCGGTTACCCCATGTGTGACATAGACGTCATCATTACTACATGCCCACCCCTTTGTGGTTTCTGAGTTTGCTATAGCCTCTCTGAGTTCAGGGATTCCGTATGAAGGGCCGTATCCATTATCCTGCCTATCCAAAGCAAGTTTGTATGCCGAAATCATGTGGCTGGGAGTAGGTAGTCCATCGAATGCAAGTGGATCTCCTACGTTGAGCCTGATTATTTGGTGGCCCTTCTTTTCTAGCTCTACTGCTGGTACGACGACGTCTCTGATGGCATACTCAATGGCTGCAGCGCGAGCTGAGACATCGATTTTTTCGGACATGCTATCACAAACCAAGAAGAGATTTTGCTTCCTCTAGAGCATTTGGAATTCCATCGCCTTTGGTCCCTCCCCCTTGAGCCATTGTAGGTCTGCCCCCTCCCCCTCCATTTATATGTCCGGAAATCGCATTCAGTATCTCGACAGCGTTATGCCTCTCAGACGCGATTGTACCTTCTGTAGAAGCAACAATTATCTTACCTCCTCCTGATTTGGTACCCAGTATCGCGAGAGTTGGTTTTTCGGTGTCCCTTGTTAGTTGGGATAGCATCGTCATCATCTGCTTCATATCTCCTTCAACCTCCATCACCACGTACCTAACACCATCTAATTCTGTTGATTCTTCTCCTCCTCCGTCGGTTCTTAATCTAACTATTTCAGCTTCCAGTGATTCTATTTTCTTCTGTTGTGATTTCCACTCCTCAAAGAACCTTGACACGGCCTTGGGGAGATCTTCGGACTGCACTCCCAAAATATCTGAAGCTTCACTCAAAATGCGTTCCTGTCTCCTCGAGTTCTGTCTAGACGTCTCCCCTGCCACGATTTGCAGACGCTCTACCCCGTCTTGTACCTGACTGGACCTTGTTATCCTTAACTCGCCAATTTTGGACGTCTGGTCGTGATGCGTCCCCCCGCAAGCTTGGATGTCAAAATCACCAATGCTGATCACTCTAATTACCTCATGCTTTGGAGGCCCCCCTTGATAAATATCAAAACCGTATTTTCTATCAGCTTCGGCTCTATCCAATGCTTCTTTGGTTATTGCAAAATTCGATTCGATAATTTGATTGGCCGTATCTTCGATTATTTCAATTTCTTTCCCACTAAGTCTTGAGTGGTGAGTGATATCCAACCTAGCGTATCTCTCGCCTTTGTTTGATCCGGCCTGCCAAACATGAGGG
Organism: uncultured Candidatus Poseidoniales archaeon; assembly: GCA_964015215.1. Classification (GTDB taxonomy): domain Archaea; phylum Thermoplasmatota; class Poseidoniia; order Poseidoniales; family Thalassarchaeaceae; genus MGIIb-O5. The sequence goes on from CAXHBZ010000036.1 coordinate 2,281, forward strand.
CCCAATACCTTCCGTGCCGCGCCACCTACAATGTGGACAGCGGTGTGATGATCCATCAACTGCTTTCTTCTGGATTGATTTAGACGCCCCGTGACAGGTGCAACTTCCAATGGCGAATCTGTTAGATGGAATACAACTCCATCCTGTGACTTGGTATCAAGCACATTTGAAACGTCGTCACCCTGAATCAGGACTCCCTGGTCCCCAAGCTGACCTCCTCCCTCCGGATAGAACAATGTCTTGTCAGTAACTATTGCATAAGAGGGGGAAGATGTAACTTCTGCGGAAAATTTAATTTTTGATAACATTAGGTCAGATAGTGGGAAGCAATCAATTATGTGCGCAGAGAATTCAGTAGCTTCTGTATCCTTGTAGAAGTCCAGTTTTGTCTTCTCATGACCTCCCGTAGCGAATATTTCTGACCCAATCCTTTCTTTGGAGGCGACCTTGGTCATCATAGCATTCCTGGCTGCCATATCTGCGGTGAAGCCGACCCTGACGGATAGATTATTCCAACCCAGCTCGTTAGCGATGGAAATTACCATCTCTGGATTCAGCCCCCTTTCCTCTGAAAGACGAAATAGTATCTCATCGCCCACTTGATCGGATTCTTTTGGAAGTTCTTTGAGGGCGGTTTTCACAGCTGCTATTCCCTTTCTCAGCATCTGATGATACCTTTCCTCCTCAAGTTCTAGAATTTCTATGATTCCCTCCTTGGATTGAACGAAGCGTTCCATATCCATGTGTGTTGTCATGTGATGAGTTCCCAATTCTGAGAGACTGACTTGCATTGAAAGGGAGTCCTTCATTCTGCAAACTCTTCTGACTAGCATCCTAGCCAAGTATCCAGCCTTGGTATTGCTAGGAACCAAGCCGTCACCTAACATGTTGCAGATAGCATGCATATGATCGGGAATAGCGTATATTGAGGAAAGAGGTTCTGTAACTCTCTTGAGATCCCCCAATGATACTTGGATCCCCCTCTCTTGGAGCCTCTCGCTTAGTTTTAGGTAAAGCCCCTCCACATCTGTACCGACATCGATATTTAGAATTCCAGCGAGTCTGGATAGCTCGCCCAGAAGTTCCTCGACCTCAACTTTCAATTCAAGAGACTCCAGGAACTCATGGAATCCCGAGATCGACTTGAGCCACTCAATGGACTCTGGGTATATCGCCTCGTAGATCGTTGGAGTTCCGGAGGCGGCCCAACAAAATCTTTCCAAGCCGTAACCAGTGTCAATAATTTGGAGATTCATTTCACTGTATTTTTGTCCCTTGATGGATATGTCTCCGTCCTCTTTTTCTTCCAGGTTCATGAAAACAAGGGTGGCAAGTTCCAGTCCCCCAACAATCACCTCCAATGCGGGGCCAGCATTTCCTCCACCTGACCATGGATTCTCCACGTATGTTATGGCCATGGGGTCAATTCCCAACGATTCAACAAGGAGCTCGTCACAGTAGCGGACGCATTGGTCTATCCAGTAAATCACGTCTCCCTCTAGTGGCCTGTTGAAAGCGTGGTGTGCCATCATCTCAAAGGTCGACAAGTGTCTCCCCGAACGACCAACTGCGGCTACGTCGGTTAATCTGATGCAGGGTTGACTTATTCCCAATGGGTTAGCTGGGGGGGGGACAAGCCCACTGGTAACATGTGGTTGGAAATCGGCAATACTGGCGATAGTGAGGTGTATATCGTCCCTCCACCTAGCAATAACAGGGTAAGGTTCTACTCTCGTGTGGCCCCTCGAGTCAAAGAACTTCAAGAATACTTCCCTCATCTGGTCCTTTAGTTTCTTCCCAGTGGAGTTGAATCCCTTGATTATTGGATTACCAATGAATGTGTAAGGGTCCTCGGATGTATCCCCACATGTCTCCCTATCATTATCTCTGGTCCAGAATCTGAGTCCTGTAACTTTGCAGATTTTCAAGACGTGATGCGATTCCGACCAATAGGGGATGTCGATCTCTCCGAACGCCAATGCCGTCTCCTCCGGCTGTGCATCGAAGGGTTTGACTTGAATTCGATTGTTGAAAATGTTGCGTGGACTTGAAACGTTGTGGGTGCGACGTAACACCATGGATGCGTCGTGGAGAGAGCATCTATCGCCTGACGGCCCGGGTAGGATGAGAATTACTAAGCACGGGAGAATGCTAACTGATGCTGTCCTAGTTTCCGATGAGGCCCATATGTCCGGACACTCTGATGATAGGTCTCCTGCCCAGCTTGTCAACACCGCCGGCTTACCTGGAATAGTAGGTGATGCATGGGCCATGGCTGACTGGCATTTCGGTTATGGTTTTCCAATCGGAGGAGTTGTGGCTACAGATATTGAATGGGGGGAACAAGGTGGGTCTATTTCCCCGGGAGGAGTTGGATTTGACATCAATTGTGGTGTAAGGCTATGTTCAACCGGCTTGAATATCGAAGATATAAATCCGAAATTACTAGCAGAAAAATTGTCGAATAACATTCCCGCAGGGGCCACTCGAAAAGGAGGATTTCACCTCGATAACACGGAATTGGATTCGATTCTTTCTGGTGGTGCCTCTGCGGCGATGGACCTTGGTCTCGCAGAAGAGCGGGATCTGGCTAACATTGAGTCTAACGGATTTCTGGAAAGCGAAAATTGGGACGTCGGTCACAAGGCGATGAAAAGAGGTTCGACATCCCTGGGGACATTGGGGTCAGGTAATCATTTCCTTGAGCTACAAGTAGTAGACAGAGTGGTTGATGAAAAAGCCGCTGATGCCTTCGGACTCAGAGTTGGGCAGATTACTGCTATGATTCATTCAGGTTCGAGGGGGCTTGGTCATCAAGTCTGCTCAGAACACGTGGCTATCATAGAGAAGGAGTACTCCAAAACCGGGGATTCATGGTTTTCTGAGAAATGGGGTTTTTCAGTCCCTGATCGGCAACTAGCTTCAGCCCCTTTCCATAGCCCTGAGGGGGCTTCATATTTTGATGCGATGTGTGCGGCTGGCAATTTCGCGTTCGCCAACAGATCAGCGCTAACCCAAAAACTCAGAGACGTCCTGAGGGAGGAATATTCCAGAGATGGAGAGATGGAGTTGGTATATGATGTGAGCCATAACATCGCAAAAATTGAGAACCATGTAATACATGGAAAAAACTGCACCTGTGCCGTCCATCGGAAGGGAGCTACAAGGGCATTGGGAGGTGATAATCCCGAGTTGTCTTCAAAGTTCAGTTTGGGCCAACCCGTCCTCGTTCCGGGTGACATGGGTACAGCTTCGTGGGTTCTTGCGGGACCAGTGAAGGGAGGAAATGACGCTTTCTCTTCGTCATGTCATGGTGCTGGGCGTAGGCTCTCAAGAACTGCTGCTAGGAAATCTGTGGATTCTGAGTCATTGATTGCAGATCTAGAATCTAGAGGTGTTCACGTAAGGGCTAAGACGCCTAACGTACTATCTGAAGAAGCACCGGACGCTTACAAAAATGTAGATGAGGTTATCTCTTTGACCAATCAAGCAGGATTGGCCAGACCGGTTGCCAGACTCAGACCTATTTCAGTCATCAAGGGATAATCATATTTCCCTGTATTCTATTTGGATTTGATCGCCATCCTGCATCATGTACTCGTCATAGAGCTGATTGACCTCACCATTCACCGTGAGAACTATTTCATGATTGGCATCAGAGCGGTGACCCATGATTTCATCCTGAGTGAATGATTGGCCCCATATCTCGAAAAAGGCCCCTAGAGGAGCGGGCATCGGACTTGGCGTCTCAATATGCAATCTTCCAGTGTTGTCATGAGTATGTATCCCCTTCATACCATTACAATCAGAGTCCCCGATCCCTATATTAGACTCGATATCTATTTCAGATCCATTAATCACAATAACGAGCTGTGCATGTTCGTGACTAGAGAGGGAGTTATGATCTGCCAGACAGACATTAGCAATCCTCCAATTCTTTTCTTCGGAGGGAGAATCGGTCGAAGTCAAGGTCAATAGAATGAACGCCAATGTGAAAATAGCAACCGTGGAGAGTACGATGTTCTCAGCTTTCATGGAGATGCGAGGGGGGCAGTAGTCTTGAACCATGAGGATTTCCAAACTCCATGAGTCTAGAGGGCAAATCCCCCGACTACTGGGTAAAGGCCACTAATTTTCTTAGTGAGAATGATGAAATCCTGGCAGGGATAATCGAGAGGAAATTTCACCCACTACTTACCTCAAAGGGAGATGTTTTCCTGACCCTCGTCAGATCGATAGTTGGACAACAAATATCCAATATTGCCGCGGAATCAGTCTGGGGGAGACTTCAGAATACTGTTGGACCAATCACCCCGGACAACATACTTTCGACAGATCAGGAAACAATGAGGGAATGCGGACTTTCATACAGGAAAGCTTCCTACATTATCGGCGTAGCTGAAAATTGGAATTCTGGGATGGGGGAGATTGACTGGGAATCAATGCCCGATGACGAGGTGGTAAAAATCCTCACTTCAATCAAGGGCGTAGGGCTGTGGACAGCTGAGATGATCCTAATATTCTCGCTATTGAGGCCTGATATATTCCCAATGGGTGACATAGGTGCAATAAGGACGATGGAAAGGCTCTACAATGGAGGAGAAGCCCTAGATGTCGGTGAGATCTCCAAGATTACAGAGACCTGGAAACCATACAGGACAGTGGCTACTTGGTACATATGGAGAATGACTGACCCTGACCCTGTTGGGTACTAATCACATGCAATACCCACGTTTGGGTTGATTAGGGATTGAAGGTGCGGCCCCAGTCTGAACTCCGTCTGCCTCTTCCATGATTATTGTCAACAGGGTCTTCACAAGATCCCTCAAATCTTCAATCTCTTCTCTCAATTCTTCCAGCGACAAACTATCGTCCATCAATATCACGCATCCCATCTGAGGGAACTCCCTCGTGGGCAAAATACCTACGTGGCCTATAAACACCAGAGGTATGGATTACGATTCAGCATTCATTTCCTCACGTTTGAGGAAACGTCACTAATAATCGTCTTCCTCGTCTTCGTAGTACTCGTAATCGTCATCGTCGTAGTACATGTCTTCCTCACTACTCCTTCGACTCATTAGGAAAGCAATAGCGCCGATCGCGACTATGGCCACCCCTGCGATCATTATGATGGCATTATCAGAAGAGCCTTCATCTTGGCTTGGAGGCGGTGTTACGCTTATTCCTCCAACAGCAATATCAGCTGCGTTGAAATCGTCTTCGCCAATAGATCCGTCTCCATCAACGTCCGCAACAATGTACAGATTTGGCTGCCCTGGTGCGGTTGCTTCCCACTTGAATGTCACTCTGACGCTGGTGGATTCTGCTGGTAGTGATATTTCCATATCTCCATTTTGAGCGGTAGTCAGCGATGGTTGCCACCTCTCTGTCGACTCCCCATTTGAGTCGACCTCGTAGATGAGTTCGTAGAGTCCTACTGTCAGAGTTCCGTCTCTCTTCCCAGTGTTTTCCCAGAATGTTTCAATCGTGACGATCTCATTCATTAACGGAGCTGTAGGGGATGAAACTGCCCTTACGTAACCACCTAGGAATTCCATTATCCTGAGTGCTGGAACCTTAGGAGCTGATTCACTGCCGAGGCCAGATATCTCATTGCCTGCCTTATCTGTGGATGTGACCCAGAAAGCAATGGCATCTCCTGCCTCGATCTTCATCTCATTCGTCGGAGTCATGTCCAAGCGAGACTGGTATACATCAGCCCAGTTAGAGGACGAGGACCTGTCTCCTTGAGATATCATTACCAGTTCCCCGCTGTCCTCTGTTCCGATTATCGGAGTGTTCCCACGGAGGTACACCCATGCAACCTGCAACGGCCCGTCTTGCATCCCGACCTCATCATTGATTGTCACGGTGACCATGACATCGTCTACTCTGT
>CAXHBZ010000037.1:0-8144 GCA_964015215.1 uncultured Candidatus Poseidoniales archaeon
GATGTTGTAGCGTCTCGTGGGCTCGGAGATGTGTATAAGAGACAGGGTGGCAAGAGGATTTCGCGATCGCCATGTCAATGATGTCCGAAGCTCAGGTGAGCGTTAGGCAAGTTTAGCCAGTGTTGGCCAGAGGCTTTCCAAATCAGAGTACAAATCTTCAATTCCACCATCGTTTATGATTACCATGTCGGACAAAGCGGCAGTAGCGTTGAGGGCCTGTCCGGCATCGTCAGTAGCAACTTCCTCCGCCTTCTCCTGAGCAAGAAACCTCTCCTTATCCTTCGGGTCTCCTATCCTCCCTCGATCTTGTGACCTCTTCCATCTCGAATCAACGCCTGCCCTAATCTCGATAAGAACAAAATCACTCCTCTTTCTTAGTGCTTCAACTTCACCAGGGGTCCTAATAGAGTCAACCACAGCATCCTCTCCATTCAATGACTCCAGTAGCATTTCTGCTAGAATGCCCGCACCACCCCTTCTGCGAAGCTCCCTGCCACCCTCAATCAGTGAGTCCCGACTCTCTTCTATGCCCTGCTCAGAGAGCCATGATCTGATGGAATCTGAACATGAGGTAGTTCTTACTCCCTTAGAGGAAAACCATTTGACAACAGTAGTTTTTCCAGAAGCGTTACGACCAGTTAATCCCACAAGCATGCCTTTGGGAGGGCGTATCGGAAATAGGGCTTTCTAGCGCCAGAAAGGGCGTGTCCTGGCATACTGTAACTCAGAGTTATGTATTGACCTTAGCAATCTTACCCTGTCGCCAGGAGGGCCCCTCAATATTCTAGTTGCTGTATCCTCCCCGACCCCCCTACCCATCAAGCAAAGAATGGCGTCTTGGCCATGTGTCCTCACAAGCTCGGCATTCCTCTGAACTCTCCCCGCGGTTTTCTCATCCGAACTCTTTATCCTCTCTAAAAGAGATTTTTCAAGTCTTTCTGGAGCACAGGCCTGCATAGTCCCTCCGCAATTCAAACATGGGGATATCTGCCCCAACCTTTCTACCCTCTTCCTGGTTTTACCTTCACAATTCAGGCAAATTAGAACTGCCCTTTCATTGAGAAGTCGATTCTCCAGCCTCTCCCTTATCTCGACATCACTCCATGCTGGAAGTAACAAGTCCATCTCAGCCCTCGGAGATCTACCAAGTCTCCCAGGAGCAGTTACGTGAACCTCTACACTCCCTGCGCTTATCTGCCGAATAAGGTCCTGTGTCGCTTCGATATCCATCCTCTCATGGAAGAGCTTCTCGAGAGACTCTTCAATCACTGGGGTCCCCCTATATCTCTGCATCAAACCCTCCAGATTGACCTTTCTGGGATCCGTTCCTTTCTGGAGAATCCCCATCTTCCTAGCAACCTGAACCACCCTCCATCTAATGGCTCTACCATTCGGGATTGTCATCCACATAATGGAAGGAATTGATGAAGCTGGGGTTTCTTTGAGTAGATTTACAACATCATTGGCTGACAATGATGGAACTTGGAGCGAAATTCTATATGGATCAATGGTCGACCTTCCCATTTTCCCATCCTTCAAAGATCCCATTGCCTGGAGGAGATGTCCAAGTGTCTCATTTACTCTAGATCCCCTGCAGGTATTCACAATTATCGCCCCATCACTTTCTGAGACTGTGATAGTGTTCTCATCTGGAATAATTCCCGATGTGTCGTAATGTTCAGTGACAGTGCCGATGAGATGATTACGAGCATCCTCTGAAAGTGGGTATTCATTGAGATCACGAGCTTCACCATCTGAAGCACCTATTGCGATGGCAACTGATCTTCTAAGCATACCAACCTCCATTGCTACTTCAATTGGAACTGGAGGCAACTCCCCGGACCATACAGGGACCTCTCCAGAATCATTGATTGGAATGACCAAAATCTCTTCTTGATCTGGGTCAGCATCGACAATTTGCCAGGTTCTCCCAGCCATCACGAACGCCCTATTACCCATTTTTCCACTCTCTTCCTCTCCTCCCAGAGATAGAACAAAGGCTTCATCAACAGACCCCAAAACACTCCTACCAACCGCGTCTCTGACTCTGTAGGATAACTCATCGGGAATCATTGAGATGTGATCAATACGGTTTCTCCCCAACTTGGCTGAGGGGGAAAACCACCCATCTTTCAGCTTGTCAGGGAGTCCCGATATCAACTGCATTCTCCATTTTACCTTCTTTGAATCTTCAATCTCCTGATCCCACGATGGCCTCTCAGGGGGAGCATCTCCTTCGGTGATTTCTACCAATCTAGACCAAAGCTTCGGCGACCAAGAGGTAACATCAGAATCACTTGGGTCCTCAACGAAATTTATCATCCATCTATCACTAAGTACCCTGAGTAGGGAGACGGTATCCTTCCTATTCCATTCTTTGAATATTGAACATCTCGCTATTATCTCGGTAGCCAAGTCAATTGGAACCACTCCCCTCTCAATCGCCATCTGCATAAATTGATTGGCAGCTACAATTCCTGGGTTAGTCCGCCATTCAACTCCTTCTAATTCTCCAGACATGGCTTTTCTGGCAATTACCGCACCTTCAGCAACCTCGTCAGTCTCCCATGCTAGCAATTCCCCCCTTCCAGTACCTCCGATGTTATGCTCCGCTCTTCCCATTCTCTGGAGAAGGCGATCAACAGCTCTGGGACTTTGTATTTGATGGACTCTTTTGATTGAACCTATGTCTATCCCAAGCTCAAGGCTACTAGTACATACTATACCGTGCAAACTTCCATTTCGTAGACTCTCCTCCATCTCCATCCTAGTCTCGGCGGCTAGGCTTCCGTGGTGGACGCCTAGTTTCAAATCCGGATTGATCCCCCTTAGTCGCTGGGAAACCGACTCTGCAGCATTACGTGAGTTAACAAAAACCAACGCCGGATAGCTCTCAAAGAGGGATTTTGCAAGCCTCCTGTGGGCCGCAACTGAATGGGGAGAACTCGACCAAACAATCGACTCGACTTCATCTGACGGGTCTGGGACTTCCCTGTGGACTAGTACCTCTGTGGATCTCGGAGAGGGACCAACAATTGCGACAGCATCTCTCGATAGCCACTTAGCCGTTTCATCAGGATTCCCAACCGTGGCAGAGAGGCCGATTCTCTGGAAACCATTCTGGCTATATTCGTTGATTCTTTCTAAGGCGACTAATAATTGCGCGCCTCTCTCTGAGGATGCCAGGTCATGTACTTCATCCAATACCACCGCTTTTATTCCAGATAAGTGCCCCCTTAGCCTACTTCCGAGGAGCATTATTTGGGCAGTCTCAGGAGTTGTGATTAGTAAATTTGGAGGGTTTTTTGACTGCCTGGTCCTTTCCTTCTGAGAGGTATCGCCATGCCTCAGTCCAACGGTTATCCCCAAAGGCTCGAGCATTTCAGCGAGTCTCCTATCGATATCCCTGTTTAGTGCTCTGAGAGGGGTGATATAGAGAATTGATAGCTTGTCCCACCCCTCTGAGATAAATCTAGACGCCAGTGGGAGGATCGCCGCCTCTGTTTTACCACTTCCAGTAGGTGAGACTAGGACCCTGTCCAATCCAGACAACAGGTCTTCCATGGATGACTTCTGTATCGAAGAGAGAATCCACTTCCTATTTTCTATGAGTTCTCGAACCCTCGGATGAAGAATTTCCATATTGCTCCCCAATCAGGTATCAGAGGATTGGTGAGGTGGTATTTCATCCGACCAATCTGACATTTTGTTGAGTGTGATTGTCACATTAGTCACCTCCCCTTGCCCCCAATAATCCACGCCGATGAATGTCGGCCTATTACCTACAGTTTCCCAGCACAGCAGAGCCCTTTCCAATAAAGTATGGTAATTATTTACTTGAGCGGCTTTATTTGCATCCGATAATCCAAAAGTGCTCAACCAGTTATTCATATGCCAAACAGGTTGATTTGCATCTCCTCTCCCCAGGTCACAAGTCATTTCATCTTGACTGGATTCTCCGTACGGAGTATCCCAAGTATGCTTCCAGGCCGGCAATAATTTAGTGAAATTATCTTCATATTCCATCTCTATGAAGATTACGACATCAGTCCCAGAAAGTGACATATCTCCTATAGAGGGCCATGGGCTTCCCAATTCGTGGATGTAAGCCCTCTCCAGAATTCCTGTTTCATTTAGTAGGTACTCCAGATGTTCCCCGGGAACTTGATAGTTCTGTATCAGAAGACTGACTACGTCACCACTGCTGTTGTTGTGAAGCGAATTGAGACTTCTGAGCCAAGCGAAAGCATCAACACTGCCAAACAAACATGGAGGAGTATTCGGTAAGGACAGTGCATGACAAAAGACCACATCCTCCTTTTCATTGTTCAATTCAGATGGGTGATAGGGATCTAACATGAAAGCTCTGATTCCATCATCCCATTGACTTTGCAACCCGGTTAGGTGGTTTATTCCAGCAATTATGCCATCTTCTGGGGTGGAGAAGGAGTTATGAGACTCTGGGAAGGTGAAATCGTCATAAGTCCTCAAACAGTACTCGCTCATTCCATGGCAAGTGATGTAGTCCTCACTGTCCAGATAATCCAAACCTCTGGCTTGCTCCCAATCATTAGGGAGGCCATCACCGTCAGCATCTAGATCCAATGAATCACAAATCCTATCCTCATCGTAATCTTCGGGAACCGATTGATTGTCCAGTGGGTCTGTGGAGCAATCTACCTCTGTGAAGTCCCCCCAGAGGTCACCATCATCGTCACTATCAAGGAAGTCGCATACCAAGTCTCCATCAATATCCGATGGAACACTGGTGGGGATAAGATGGTCAGTACTACAATTGAGCTCCATATCATTGTCCCATCCATCACCGTCAATATCAGAATCTGAACTATCTTGAATCCCATCCCCATCTAGATCAGGAGCACTTGAGATACAGCCAGATGTGAGGATAAATAAGATTACTAGCACTGTCGGGGTCTTCCTTTCCATCAACCTTCCATAACACGGCCTTCTCATGAACCAATCGGATGTAAATCTTCAATTGCATCAGTCAGAAAATAGGAAGTGACTAATCATATGTGCTCTGTCCGATGGTCGCTATGGCTCGCGGAAGGGCAACCAGGAAGAGTCTTCTGACTAGGTGGTGGGAATCTAAGAAGGATAGTCAGTTTCAGATTATAACCTACGCCACAATACTATCCTGCGCCTCTATGGCATGGGGATTCATTTTCCTATTTATTTTGGGAGGGGCCACAGACCCGTCGCACCAAGATCGCATGGTTCCATTCAGTTGGCTCTGTTTGGTAGGGGGGTCATTGACATCATTCTACACTCTGCCGGAGTTTAGTTACTTTTGGTCACAGAGAACGGCTCTGGAACAAATACTCGGATTGGATGCAAGGACTGAAGTTCTCAAAAGAAGAAAAGAGGCTGAAGAAGCCGCGGACATTCTCGGTCCTAAATATCAATCAAGACTAATGGGACTATACGACCATTTCCAAATCAAAGGAGGGAAGAGATTCAAGGTTGACCCGCCTCAGGCAAAGTATATTCCTACTGAAGACAGCCCGGTGTTAGGGAGACAATTTCAACGAGAATGGTGGCATACAGAGAATTCTAGACTTTCAGAAAGCCTTCCAGCTCTTGCAACTCTCAAGACAAAGAAGACCAATAGGGCAATCATCATTTTCTCGGCATCGGCAATTACCCTGCTAGTCGCTAACTCTATCTTCGGACTTTACATTGGCTTTGGAGGAATAAATCACGACACTTTGGATCTTTCAGCATATCTACTGTCAATGGAAAATGTTAGTTTCAATCCTCCGCATTTAGATTCTGTTAGCATGTTATTAATCGCCTTCTTTTCATTAATCTTAGACTTTACTAGGCCTCTAGTAATATTTCAAGAGGAGGAGTGAGATGAACAATACAGTATTCAGAGAGGCATTCCTTGCCGTAGGATTAGTCTCCCTTCTTCTTGGTGCAATGTTCGTTTCTACGGGGACATTTCCTCCAATGGTAGTGGTCGAGTCAGGATCGATGATGCATGATGATGACGGAAAAATCGGTGTAATTGATCCGGGCGATTTGGTCTTAGTGATTAACCCAGAAAGAAAGGATATAATTACCTACGTTGAAGCTACCGATCCCAACAATGAGAATTTTGGTTACCGGTCTCACGGGATGCATGGGGATGTTATTGTGTTCAGTAAGAACGGAGGATCTGATACCCCCGTTATTCACAGAGCGCTTCTAAAATCAGTTGAGAATGAGTCGGGAGGGTGGGATGTCCCCGGCACCACGCTAAGGGGTGTAGGTAGTATAAATTGGACCCTAGAATATAGCTGTGTGTCATACCACGGGTCGGCATATGACCTGAAAATTACCGATTGGGTACCTTCACACGAAGGGTATCTAACTACCGGGGATAATGAGGATACCAATGGATGTAGGATAGACCAACTTTCAGCTACGGGACAGGATGGAAGAAATGGCCTTTTAGACGAGAACAATAATCCTGTTACTGCAGTAAAGGATGAATGGGTAATTGGAATCGCATCATCTGAAATCCCATGGATTGGAGCAGCAAAACTATTCTTTTCTCCCCCGCCTTCTGCAGATTATGTAACAAGCAAGACTTGGACTATGTTAGGCTTGGTAATCGCATCGATATTAATAATTCCAAGTGTGGTCGAAGCCGTATATCCATCGAAAGACGAAGAAGAATGATCATACAATAAGCATCATTATTGGAATAAGTACAATTATCAGCATCACGATGGTAGTCATTCCCCCTATTGACCCGGCGATCCTCTCGACTCTGAGGGGATTACTTCCCTTCATGACCCTAGATAGGATAGAATGAGCACCGTCTTTCAGCATATGCCCCCCATCGAAGGGAATTATTGGGAGAAGATTTAGAAATCCTAGTAAAAAATTGACCCATATTAGCCAGAAGATAAAGTCAAAAAGATCCAAAAGTAGATCGGTCCCAAATGATGAGAGGATGAACCCGTCATCAACCTCTATCATCCCCCTCTCATGAAGATCCATTGTCTGGCCATCATATGACATGGGAGTTCCCATAATCGACAAGGGGGTGAGCATCAGCGTCAGAGCCTTCTGTCCTGGGGAGTACCTTTCCTCGAAAATGAACGAAAACCTATCCGTCTGGTACGTTCCAGATCTAGGGGCATTTACTCCCAGAAACGCCTCGCCATCCCCTATTCCATAGGTTTCCAGCAATTCAGTAGTCCGATTAAGGCATTCTTGATCACCGTCGCATAGATTCAGGTAATATTGAGCTTTATCGCCGAGAATCACGAGTCTATCCGAAACCTGCCCCCAACTTCTTTCTTCTTCATCGTAAGGAATCACTGTGAAAATCGCCTCATCACCAGCTTCTAATGACTTCATTTGCGTTGAAAAGGAATCATAGTCAGTAACCGGATTACCATCGACGTGAGTAATTATGTCGTAGGCTTTAATTCCCGCTTCATCCGCACCACCGTCGTCTATGACCGCTAGCGCGTGTATACCTGGATTTGTAGCAACGAAACCACTAGAAATGAACCCAATCAATATCAAAAAAAGAAACGTGGCGACCAGATTAATTGAAGGTCCAGCTGCAAATAGCCTCATTCTTTCCCTTCTGGGGGCTAAGACCATGTCCATTTGTTCTGGTTCAGCAAAAGCGCCTACTGGGATTGGCCCAGCAACCAGTAGACCGAAGCTCCTAACTTCCATTCCGTGTGCTCTAGCTTGTATGCCATGACTGTACTCATGAATAAGCAGGGTGAAGATTAATGCTAAAGCAGGCCACCAGAAAGGAACGAAACTTGTCACTCCAGGAATGAAAAGGATGTCCGTCGCGGGCAATGATCCTTGAGGGGGCGAGTTGATTGACGTAACGAACGCAAGGACCATCAAGATAACGACCGAGAACATGACAAAGAAGCAGAGCCAAATAGAAAACTCTCCGTAAATTCTCCAAAATTTTCTATTCTTGGAAATGTACTCTAGAAAACCACGTCCTCTGGTGGTCCTTATCATTAGGATGATACCAGCTACCCTTTCCAAGCTCCATTTTTCCAAAAATCCAGAGTTTTCGAGACGTATTAGTAGAACGTACCACAGACCGAGTCCAATAACTGTCTCTTATACACATCTGACGCTGCCGACGACAT
>CAXHBZ010000038.1:0-8087 GCA_964015215.1 uncultured Candidatus Poseidoniales archaeon
CAGCCTCGAACGGAGTAATCCACGTGATCGACAAGGTCCTAATGCCACCAGCGGACGCACCAGCTCTCCCCGCAGGCTGCGATTACGTTGTCGGAATAGACGAATCTGGCTATGCCTATGACGCTCCAGAACTCAGCATTGATGTCGGACAGACGGTATGCTGGATTTGGGAAGACGAGTCAATGGCCCACAACGTAGCCCAGATCAAGGACGAGGGAGACACCTCGAGGATGCTAGGAGGAAAGTACAGCGGAATGTCAATGACATCTGTTGATTACAGAGTCACATTCGACGAGGATCAGACTTTCTTGTACATCTGTGAGCCACATGCAACAATGGAAATGGTTGGAAAGGTCGTAGTTGGTACTGGAGTTATGGCTGCAGTGGACGACCCATACGACGATTCGGAAAGCAACAGTGTTCCAGGGTTCACCGCTGGACTATCTGGAATGGCACTGGCAGCGGCCGTCATCATGTTTGGCGGAAGAAAGACAGAGCTGTAGACGTAAAAAGCCCTTCACTGGGAGAATATATCAGGCCTCCAAGCCGTTATTCTCCCAGTGAAGGCACTTGTCATGACTGTCAAGGGACTAGCTAAGTACAGCTTTCCTGGCCCCGATCTACCTTGGAAGTTTCTGTTTATCGCCGATACAGTAACCTGTTCGGAATCCTCACTGACCCCCGGTCCTGCACCTATGCAAGCGCCACAACCAGGATCTATCAATTTCACACCTGCTTTCTCAAAGGTCTTTGTCCACCCTCTTTCTTCAGAAAGGTCCTTCACGGACTTAGATCCGAACTGTATGTAACAATCCACACCATCCGATACCTTCAGGCCTGCCTTCAGGGCCGCCTCACAAACCATAGCGTAAAAGGAGAAATCATCATCTTTGCCAGCGGTACATGATCCAGCATATGCAATGTCGATTTCCACTTCTCCTATCTCATCAATATAAGCGCCATTTGTTGGATCCGATGGCACTCCTTCGTCGGGGTCTCCAGGATGAGCGACCATTGGGCGTATCTTTGAGAGGTCAATTTCATGAATCCCTCCATCGTAGTGAGCTCCCTCATCAGGAGAGACAAACAACTCCCTTATTTCAGCTTCAGATAGATCCTGCCTCTTTTGCAATAACCATTCCACTGTTATATCGTCAGCCTCGCAAATTCCTGTCTTAGCACTACATTCGGTTGCCATGTTGCAAAGTGTCGCCCGTTCATCCATGGATAGACTGGCAAGCCCAGGTCCACCAAATTCCATACTTCTATCCAATGTCTCAGAATTCGCTGCATATCTCCACAAGATATGGAGTATAACATCCTTAGCTGTACAACCTGGATCAAGCTCTCCGATTAGCTCAAATCTTATACTCTCAGGTACATTAACAAATGAAAACTGATTATGTACAAGATTAGCGTATTCTGTCGAGCCAACACCGTAAGCTAAGGCATTCGAAGCTCCTCCCATACAGGTGTGCGAGTCTGTGGCTTGGATGAAGTCTCCAACGTCTATGAACTCCTCTCTAGCTACTTGATGGCATATGCCGGGACTGATTCCTCCAACTGCAGAATAGTCCCGAACTCCAGTGTGAATTTGGAAGTCTACTTGCATATCCCTCAGTGTCTGAATCTTCTCTTCGAACCTGCTGAACCTATCTACCCCGGTTGCATAAAGAAGATGGTCCTCGAATACTGCAAATTTTTTGGGGTTGGGAAGTGAGTAATCAATTCCGTACTCCTCAGATAGGAATGTATGGACTTGCGCCGTAGTGAATTCATGAGAGTACCCGCCATCGACCTGTGCAAGAACGGCATCTCCGGGTTTCACAAATTTGGATGTGCCTTTCCGACTAAGAAGCTTGGATGCGATCATCTTCTCAACCATATTCATCGGTCTTTCTTCACAGACATTTTCCGGCAACTCAATCTCTCCTGATTTCAGCCTCTTCGCGAATGGCAGGATTCCACCGCTTTCCAGGATTAGCCTGCTGATTGGATCGTATCCACTAGTGAATTCAGAAAGAGGTATGCTTTCACCATTCTGCAGCCTCTCAAGCATTGAATGATCCCCCATCAACTGTCCGAGATTCAGGTTGTTTCTCTCATGAATAGGTGCGAACGACTCAGCAATCACTATGCGTATTCCTGACCACCTCTCACACTGAGGAGCAGTCTCCCTGCTTGATCCGGTACCTTTCCTGTGACCTGAGACTATCACCTCGAAGCCGCCTTCTTTCAGTGCCCGGGGCTGAAATACCCTTCCTCCTCCGTGAAGAAGGCCAGCATATGCATTTTCAGCTATCTGAGAGGGCTCATGATCAAAGCATACCCACGCAGGAGTCATCACATCGGTATTGATGTCATCCAGCAAGTCATCGACTGTCAATTCCGACATTCTAAGATTGAGCCCATTGTATAGCTGTTCTCTGATTAGGTCCAGATCTTTAGTCAGGAATAGAACCCTCTTTCCCGGAGTCAGGCTGATATTCTCAGGAGGCCACCGTTCTCTAATTTCAATCACCTCCTTCTGCTCCAGTGGTTCGCTCTATTTCACGGTTCTCAATAATACAGCCAATACGAGACTGACATGTGAGGAGTGAAGGAAAACATCTCAGATATGTTAATTTTAAATAATATGCGCTTTCGGGGATTAATACCTTTCCCAAGCTAGGAGACTGTAAAATGGCGGATTATTTGGTTGAAGATACTGTAAAATGCAATGAATGTGGTAGCAGGAACCTGCTCAGAGACGAGACTCGTGGAGAAGTCTGTTGCGAGGACTGCGGAGTGGTTCTTGAAGACAAAGTAATTGACCAAGGGGCCGAATGGAGAGTTTTCAGTCCGGAACAAGGCGACCAGAGAGCAAGAACAGGGGCCCCGATGACAGTCATGCTACACGACAAAGGCCTTTCCACAGATATTGATTGGCAGAATAAGGACTACTCAGGAAAGTCAATTTCCAGCAGGTACAGAAGCCAGTTCTACAGGATGAGGAAGTGGCAAAAGAGGTCCAGAGTCAGTAACGCAACAGAGAGAAATCTAGCAATGGCATTGGCCGAGCTGGATAGAATGGCCAGCAGACTCGATCTACCCAAGTCAATCAGAGAGGCCGCCGCTGTCAATTACAAGAAAGCAGTAGAAGCAAGACTAATCAGAGGACGCTCAATTGAGGGAGTTGCCGCCGCCAGCCTCTATGCCGCGTGTAGGCAGTGCAAGAATCCACGAACTCTAGATGAGATAGGAGAGGCAAGTAGGACAGGAAGGAAGGAGATTGGCAGGACATACAGGTTCATGGTTAGGGAACTCAAGATGAAAATTCCACCCACTAAGCCTGAGGATTACATCCCCCGTTTCTGTTCTGGTTTAGATTTGGATGCTGAAGTTCAAGCAAAGGCATACGAGCTAATTAGCGCTGCACAGGAGAAAGAGCTGACCAGCGGTAGAGGACCTACAGGAATCGCGGCATCAATAATTTACATCGCAAGTGTCCTCTGTGGTAAGAGGAGAACCCAAAGAGAGGTTGCGGAGGTCGCCGGTGTGACTGAAGTCACTATCAGGAACCGCTACAAGGAACTTATTCAGAATCTGAATATTGAACTTGAGATATGAGGCCATATGTCCAGAAGAGAGGCTAAAGCCCTCATTTGGGAGGGCTGTGAGGCATTAATCAGGGACTTAACCTTGGCCTCCTTCCAGGCTGCTCCTCTCCCTAACCCCCCTCTTGAGCTCCCCGACTTCCCCGCGATACAACCAGAGACCTCTGAAAAACTGGCCGATCAAGCTGTTGGAATTTTTCTGACCGATAGGGCTGGATTCAATCATAGGCTATCTTCTATCCTGGAAGACAAGATTCCAGACTATGTTAGGAGAAATATTGATCCTAAGAAGCTCCAAGAAAAGTGGGCCTCTGAGAATTTAGAAAAGATTTCTCAGGCACTTATCCTCAAAATGTCATCAGACTGGCTATCTTCTGCACTGGATGAAAGCTCCCCAGACACGGACAGGTGGTATCTTGGAGTATCGTTACTAATTGGACTCTCTTTGAATGGATTCGATGTGGCTAGAAAAGAAGGACTCCATCTATTGACTTCCATCTCTATGGCTCGACCTCCTAGACTTCAGACTCCAAAATCATCAGGCCCCCATCACCTCGCCTGGGATCCAGGCAATGAGATCCAATCCGACGAGGTTCCACACCCGTCGGGTGTCTTAGCAGCCTCAATTATACTAGACACTTTATCTGGAAACCATATCTCCAATCGTAAGATAATCCCCTATTGGTTGGAGGCACTAGCAGTATCTAGGAATCTAAGTATGCATCTCAACGTTCCAAAGAGATTGATGACATTATTGAATGAAAGAGGTTATACCAACTCTAAGATAGTCGTGAAGAGCGCCATCCAACTTATTTCTGAATACCCACAAGAGTCACATGACATCCTTACCCGTGCCTCCAATCACCATGATTGCGAGACTAGGAGAGAGTTGGCATCATCACTTCAAAGAATATTTTCCGATGATCCGGAACTAGCTCTGAGACTGATGGAGGGACTACTTCAAGATGAGGACTCAGATACTAGGGTTCTTGCTACTACCTTCCTTTCTTCTCTGGTAAGATACGATATTTCCATCTTTACCGTCAAAGCCTCTGAAGTACTACAGATAGGAGATGAGAGGATGACTCAGAGGATTATCGAATCTGCAATGAGGGAGTATCTATCTATCAATCCCATGGATGAATATAGCCTGCTCCCATACGCGTGGAGGTCTTCCAGCCAGTCGTCAAAATCTAGGCTTGTCGGCTTGGTAATGCAACAGCTCGAAGTAACAGAGGAAGGATTCAAGAGGTCATGCAGGAGAATTTTCGAGTCAGACAATGAAGAATACTATGATTTAAAGAAAAGAATACTCAGAAGGGACTCTTCTCTTTCCAATATCTTACCCGACTTTCTTGAGTAGTTCTCTCAGGAACATCCAGTGGTCGAGCCACAGTCGTTGCACTTTAGACAAGTCCCATTTCTAACCATCTTACTACTTCCGCAGTCATCACAGATGTCTCCTGTAAAGCCGGCCTCTCTGGCTAATCTGTATGCTTTAGCTTCAGCACTCTCAGTTGGAATTGAGTCTAGAGTAAGTTGCACTTCCCGACTCTCTCCCCTAATCCTCAATACTCCCTCATCTGTAATCTCAGGCTTGGTAATCGTGAACGGGTCTAGGTCTTCAGCACCAACATGTGCTAGGTCGTCTCTGCCTGCATACTCGATAGCGAGCTCTCTGAATATCCAATCAACCAGACTGGAGGCCATTTTCACTCTACCACTGCCTCCCTCCACCATTCCGCTTGGCTCGAACTTCTGGAAGGTGAATACTTTGACGAAGGCTTCCAATGGAACTCCATGCTGAAGGCCAATCGAAACTGCTATTGCGAATTGGTTCAGCATCGCTCTCCATGCCGCGCCTTCCTTGGAGGTAACCAGAATAATCTCCCCAAGTCTTCCATCTGGATACTCGCCAGTGATCAGTCGAACACTATGGCCTCCAATCCTTGCCTTGACGTTATCCCCCTTCTTCTTGTCAGGAAGGGCTCGGCGAGTGGCGATGTAATCGACGAATGACTTAGCTACGGGAATAGCAGCCTCTTGAGGGACGGGAAGAGCCTCAACGACCTTCTCGACCATCGCTGATACCGCTTCGTCCTCTTCCTCATCTTCCATGGATGTAGTATCTACTAGTTGGTTCATGAGGGGCTGTGAAAGCTTAGAGCAATCACGGTAGACCGCACAGGCCTTGATCATGGTCTCATGACTTAGATCATACGCAGCCCTAATATCCTCCACTGTTGAGTCTGAAGGCATGTTGATGGTTTTCGATATGGCGCCAGAGATGAATGGCTGAGATGCCGCCATCATCAAGACATGGGCCTTCCAGTCTATCGCCCTCTCACCATACTTTCCACATGGAGTGGCGCAGTCAAAGACAGGAAGATGCTCTTCCTTCAGTCCAGGTGAACCCTCTATGGTGCCTCTCCCGAAAACATGATCATTCGCCTGTTCAACCTCGAATGCAGAGAATCCTAGGTGATCCAGAACATCGAACCATGGATCGTCGCATTGCTCTTGACTCATACCCAGAGTTTCTTTGCAGAATTCAGTGCCGATTATAGATGGAGCGAACGCCCCTCTAATCCCGAAAACATCTGCCATGCTTGAGTTTATATTCGAAATGACTTCTTTTGTCAATCCAAGTTCACTGAGCCTGTCTGAGGTGAGATGAGGACAGCCACTAAGGCTCATTGTCCCCATGATGTATTCCATAATCCCATTGATGATTGATTTGGAGTAGCCCAGTCTCTTTAGTGCGGCAGGAACACCATTGTTGATTATCCTCATTGAACCTCCGCCCGCTAGGGTCTTGTATTGAATTAAGGAGAACTGTGGTTCCACCCCTGTCGTATCTGCCCCCATTACAAGACCTATCGTACCAGTTGGAGCAATTACGGTCGTCTGAGCGTTCCTGTATCCATGCTCTTCGCCCTCTCTGAGGGCCCTGTCCCATGCTTCTCTCGCTGCACCAAGCAAGTCCTTCGGGCATTTCTTGGCATTGATTCCCATAGGGGTTACGGTGAGGCCTTCATACTCCTCATCTGGAGCATCGTAAGCAGCCCTCTTGTGATTCCTCATGACCTTCAGCATACTCTCTGAGTTTCTCTCATAGTCAGGGAATGGCCCCAAGAAGGATGCCATCTCAGCACTGGTAGCGTAGGACTCCCCACACATTATCGAAGTCAATGCCCCGCATATTGCATATCCCCTCTCATCGTCATACGGGATGCCCATGTGCATCAACAAGGAGCCAATGTTACAGTAACCAAGACCAAGAGTTCGGTAGTTGTACGAGCCTCTAGCAATCTTCTCTGATGGAAACTGGGCCATGAGAACACTGATTTCCAATGTCGCAGTCCACAATCTGACACTGTGCCTGAAATCCTCAATTTGGAATTGATGAGTGTCAAGGTCGTAGTACTTCAATAGATTGATGCTCGCCAAGTTGCAGGCCGTGTCGTCCAGGAACATGTACTCCGAGCAAGGATTGGATCCGTTGATTCTCCCCGCTTCGGGGCACGTGTGCCACTCATTGATAGTAGTATCAAACTGTACACCTGGGTCTGCACAAGCCCATGCGGTGTATGCGATCTTATCCCAGAGCTCACCGGCATCCAAGGTCTTGCAGGCGTCTGGGCTTCTGCCCTCTGATGCGGCCTTCTCAAGCTCCGTCCTCCAGTGAAGATCCCAGTTGCCACCCTCCTTCACGGCATCCATGAATGAATTTGGAACCCTTACCGAATTGTTGCTGTTCTGCCCCGATACAGTGACGTAGGCCTCACCTTGCCAATCTGTGTCGAAGACCTCGAAGTCAACGCCCTTCCAACCCTGTTTTGCTAAGTCGACTATTCTTTGGATGTGTGGTTGAGGGACGCAGTCTCTGATTGCCCTGACCATGGCCTTCTTGAGATGGGGGTTTTTGCTTTGATCAAACCTGCTCTGGTTGTCTCCACCCTCCCAAATGGCTTCCATCAAGGAGTTAGCATGTTTCTGAAGAATATTACTACCAATCACGAGAGCGGACACCTTTTCCTCCTCACTACTCTTCCAATCAATGTACTCCTCAATATCAGGGTGATCCAAATCTAGAGTTACCATCTTTGCGGCTCTTCGGGTGGTCCCACCAGACTTGATTGCTCCTGCCGCCCTGTCTCCTATCTTCAGGAATGAAAGCAGTCCAGACGAACTCCCTCCTCCAGATAGAGGCTCCCCAGCCCCTCTGATCTTGGAGAAGTTCGAACCCGTCCCTGATCCATACTTGAACAGCAAAGCCTCTCGATTCCAGAGACCCATTATGGAGTCCTTCCCTCCTACCAGTGAGTCCCCAACGGATTGGATAAAGCATGCATGGGGCTGGGGGTGCTCGTAAGCGTTGATAGAGTGCTCCAATTCTCCGGTCAGGGGGTCAATGTAAGTGTGCCCCTGAGCAGGACCTTCTATCCCATATGCCCAGAAGAGGCCCTGTCTCTTATACACATCTGATGC
>CAXHBZ010000039.1:0-7922 GCA_964015215.1 uncultured Candidatus Poseidoniales archaeon
ATGTTGTAGCGTCTCGTGGGCTCGGAGATGTGTATAAGAGACAGTTGGTACAGAGAGAACGATAGAAATAGTGCCGAATATCAGATTGTGAAGGCGGCTTTGCTGGAAAGGGGAGGTGACCTAATTGGGTCTGCCTGGTCTTACAAAGAAGCTGCTACCAAGCTCATTGAGGATGATATTGAGAGATCCGCCATTTTCCTTAGATGGTCCCTTATTTCCTTCGCCCACGGGGGAGGCTGGAAGGAAGCAGTGTCTTTGATAGATGCGTATCCCACACTATCAGCCTCGGTAACCAACCGATTCAAAATGTATCTGAGAACATGCAAGGACTACGCCGATAATAACCAAGTTGGTGCAACGTCAAGAATCATCGATCACGCGACAAATGAGCTACGTGGTGAGGATGAAGAGGTTGCAGGAGTGTCTGTATTGGAGGTTCTTGAATCAATAAAATTGTATCCCGTCGAACACGGACTTCCACTTAATCCGTTCCAGGGAAGAGTTCTTGCCGCAATTAGAAAAAGAAGTCACTCTACTCAGACTAGAAGATCAGATTTGGAGGATAGGTTTGAGAGCGAAATGAGGTCGAAGGTAAAGGATACATACACAATTGTGACCATAATTGAGCAAGTTGCCGAATCTAGTCCCATACGTGCACTTCGGATGTTTGAGAGGGCATTGGTGTCAGGCGAGTTTGGGGAAAAGGACAAGAAGATTCTTCGAAGTAACCAGAGAAACCTATTCACAAGGCAGTCCGGAAAAATATCTGTTCGTGAGAGAAAGACCCTAGGGAGTCTAGGATTGAAGCCCCTTATCCTAGTAGACACAAATATCCTGATTGATGCACTCAAGGATGACCTACTGAGGGTAATATCACCTGATAGTCTTGGGAGCTTGGGTTGGACTATGCAAAGAGCCTTCCATTGGAAGCTTAGAACTCTGGCCCAAGAAGGGCGTATTTTACTCCACATTCCAACAGCCGCGATGCATGAATTCATGAATCGCGTGAAATCGCCAAATTCCACACTAAAACTGTTTGATAACGTGTATATAGACAGAAAGGCGTGGAACGAATCTATATCCGAAAGGACACTCAAAGAGAGGGTTACATCTATTCTTACGATGTTTGGCAATTGGGAACAGGGAGAGCATAGTGAGCGAGGGGCCGTGGATCTAGAAGGGTTCTTGACCAAACACAGAGATATTTTCAGAGTTGTGGATCAACATAAAAGAGAACACAAGACTGAAATCCCTGCGAGAACTGAAATTGATGGGGAAGCTATCTATCCAGAGGACGGCGACTGTGAGATAATGAGGAGTGGGGCTCGTATTGCAGAATCATATAGTTCAGGGGTCGGTAGTGTAGTTGTTGCTACCAGAGACTCTGATTTCAAGTTGGTATCTAGGGCATTGGAGGAAGAATTTGGATTTGGGGTGGTTGGTGACGTGCAACAACTAAACAAACTTGCCTACGTGGCTCAATGAAGTCTTCTATTATTTTCTAATGACTCCCCCAATCTCCTCATAATAGCCGTGGCGGACTCTACGCTATTTACCGTCTCCACGCTCTTTCCAGCAGACCAGAGGTCTTTGGACGACTTCTTCTTGCCTTTGGCAAATGCTCTCATTCTCCAGAAGGATATTCCAGTGATTAGCACCCTTACCCTGTGCTTGAATCTGCCATTAAGTAACCTTCTGATTAGCCAATTGTTACGCCTATTCTTTCCATCCGTGCTGATTACCGCAATGGGGACACCTGTTAGCTTCGTTGTCCATGTGACATCGTCCTCTTTAGCTACAACGATCGCGTCCTTGTAGTCCTGTGGAGTAGTGCATTCATGAGTTGCTATGAATCTGGTTCCCATCTGAACCCCGTCATACCCCATCTCTAGAGCTTGGTTGAGCTCTATCTCGCTTCCAATTCCCCCTGCGCAGATTAGGGGGACCCCGAGATCGGCTAGTTCGCTATACATCTCCTCCATACTCATATCTCCCAAATGACCTCCGGCTCTGTTATTGACACAAATCAATCCGTCAACACCACATTGTATTCCCTTCTCTGCGTGGAATCTATTGGTTACATCATGGTACACAAACCCACCCTTCTCGTGGACCCTTTCACAAACCCAATCGGGTTTTCCCAGAGAGGTGACGAAGAACCTCACACCTTCCTCAAGAGCTATGTCTATCCATTCGGACATTCTTCGAATGTACTTATCGCTACCCTTCTCTATGAGTGCATTGAATCCCAATGGCTTATCAGTCAGCGTTCTGATATGTCGGATCGCGACTCGCAGGCCCTCTTTTGTGTCCGGCTCATTGTAGCCGTGAACCATAGTAAGAGATACTGGTTGAATGATAGCAATCCCCCCTCCCTCCGAGGCAGCGGCGACCAATTCAGGATTGGAACAGGGATACATGGCACCGCAGATTATGGGGTACTCAACCCCTGCATGCTCGGTTAACCTTGTCTTCACCAATCCGTTCACTCCCTGTCCATTACTAGAAGGTTCCACCTGAAGACCCATTCTGACACAACATCCCCGGAGGAGTCCTTGCCCTGTGAGATTAAATCAACTTCCGTCGCCTTTCCTGTCTCCAGACTGTCTTCGATAGCGACTCTGACCTTTGGAACATCATTGCATGTGAATGTTATTCTTCCCTTGGCTCTTTTTATGAATTTGGCCTCTGTTCCAACAACGAACATTCTGAGTCTTTCATCCATGGATCTCGATATTGCGAAGGGTACTGCTCCTGTAGCCAGCTCTGCGCCCATTCCCTGAACTGCCCAATACATTGTCTTGAATGGGTTCTGCGTTCTCCACCCACCTGGGAGTGAAGTGACGCACACTTGATTGTCTATCTCGTCCATTCTTAGTCCTGAAAACCATGCCGCAGGCATGGAAAGTGCCGTGAAGATTCTGAACTTCAAGCGGCCCCTTAATGACTTATACTCGTCATCAAGCTTAGTTTCATTGATGGGCACCTTATCACCTACGTTTCAGTTAGATTTTCGACAATGGTGCAGTACCTTTCCATGGCTTCCGATTCTGACATCCCGGAAATAGCATTCCACGCTTTCCACTTAGCCCTCTCTTTCATACCGCCTCTTGGTCGGTCCTGACAATCCCCCTCGCTTGCCTGTTTGAAAAGGGCGTAAAGCTCCAACAGCTGATTGTTTGAGGGTCTTTTAGACAGGTCCCAGACTTTCTTCGAGGCCCTCTTGAATTTTATTTTCAAAGCTTGCCCGGCTTTCCTGTCCATCAGAACATCTCCGTTGGGAACTCCATGACCGTCTTATGGCCAGATTGGATCTTCGCAGCTAAGCTGATTGTCTCTGGGAATATTCTCTTGAAAAAGTACCGGGCACTGGCTATCTTGGCATCATAGAATGGTTCTCCTTTCCTCGACAGTGAAATCTTAGCCATCTTCGCCCACATATATGCCAGTAGAACGTTTCCGAAGTACCTGCAATAGTCAGTAGCGCCCGCTGCGAGGAAATGTGGATTAGCTTGACCTTCCGCGATCATTAGAAGTGTGAGTTGCTGGAGGCCCCTGACCCCTTGATGCAATGGTTTGTTGAATTCAGACATTTCTGGTAATTCCCTATTCTCGTCAACAAACTCGGTAAGGGGCCACATCAGGTGTCTGAGATTTCTGCCCATGTTCTGTGTTATCTTCCTCCCAGTCAAATCAAGGGCCTGAATTCCGTTTGTTCCCTCCCATATCTTCGATATTCTGACGTCCCTGTAGAATTGCTCAACACCATACTCTGTACAATATCCAGCACCTCCCATAACTTGCATACAAGTACTCGCTGTCTCGCAAGCTAGATCGGTGAAATGTGCCTTCACTATGGGGGTGAATAGTGCCACGAGGGCCGTGGCATATTCAGCCTCCTGGGCATCCTTACTGTGCATCTGGTCAAGTAGGATGCCTGTCCAAGCCGCCAATGCTCGACATCCTTCATTGTTTACCTTGGCTTCCAATAGCATCCTCCTAACGTCGGGATGAACGAGGATGTTGTCCGCTACTTGGTTCGGCTCTTGGGGGCCCTTCAGATCCCTGCCCTGACGTCTGTCCTTAGCCCATGCTAATGAGTTCTGGTAGGCTATCTCCGCGAGACCCAGTCCCATCATTCCCGTAGCTAACCTCTCTTGATTCATCATCTGGAACATTAGTGCCATACCCGTGTGCAAATCCCCTACTCTCCAACCCACGCTATCGTCAAAATTCATCACGCATGTAGGAGATGCGTGAATTCCCATTTTCTCCTCGCTGCCAGCACACGTTACACCGTTATGCTCAGTACTCAGATTATGTGAAATCCCCTCAAACCTTCCCGATTCCCAGTCCGAGGGTAGGTACTTCGGCACTAGGAACAAAGAGATTCCCTTCGTTCCTTCTGGTGCTCCGGGCGTTTTGGCAAGAACCAAATGTACAATGTTCTCTGTCATATCATGTTCGCCATATGTTATGAAAATCTTGGTACCAGTCACCCTGTATGTACCATCATCCTGAGGTATTGCCTTGCTGGAAATTATGCCTAGGTCTGTTCCAGCATGAGGCTCT
Organism: uncultured Candidatus Poseidoniales archaeon; assembly: GCA_964015215.1. Lineage (GTDB taxonomy): Archaea > Thermoplasmatota > Poseidoniia > Poseidoniales > Thalassarchaeaceae > MGIIb-O5. The sequence goes on from CAXHBZ010000039.1 coordinate 4,573, forward strand.
GTCAAGCACATTGTTCCAGCCCATTCTCCGGAAGAAAGGTGGTTCGAAAAGTAGTCTATCAGATCCTGATCACCGTGCTCATTCAATACGTCATATACGCCCAGTGTCAATGCAGGTAAGACGCTCATCGCCATGTTCGTGGATGTTGCTATCTCTCCCCAAATTACAGACTGGAAAAAGATGGGGGCGCCCATGCCACCATGTTCGGGCTTAGAGGATGTCGACATCCATCCTGCGTCAATTCCTTGCCTGTACGCTTCCTTGAATTCCTGTGGCATTGTAATTCTGCCATTTTCGAACTTGAGACCTTTCTTATCGCCTATCTGATTAATTGGTAGCCAAACTTCCCTGGCGTGATCCGCCCACCCCTCTGTGAGCATCGATAGGAAATCAGAATCAATATCATACCCGAGCCTCTGGGCAATTGGGATGGCGTCAAAGACTTCGTTGAATAGGAAGTTGTATTCTCTTATCGGGGCTTCATATTCTACCAATTAATCACCTCAATTCCTCAATGGCTTGCCAGTCTCAAGCATATGTTGCATTCTATCCAGAGTATCAGGATTCCTCCCAAGACTGGCTATTGCATCCTTTTCCATAGCTAAAATTTCATCTTCTTCAAGGGTGTCCGTGATATCCGTATCACCACCAGTGAGTATCTTTGCCAAATATGTGGCGACAACCACATCATGAGGAGTCGCCTGACCGGAGAGAGCTAGGTCATTTAGAGCCAGATTAAGTCCCGCCATTCCAGACGGTCCCGGGAGGCTGTATTTTCTAGGCTCGGGAGGAACGTATTTTTCTGATAGTTCCAGAACTTTCCTCTTTGCGTCAGCCAGTAGTCTGTCTCTATTCATAGTGATCCCGTCATCTGGCCCTATGAATCCCATAGATCTAGCCTGTTCTGCAGACTTTGCCACCTTAGCGGTTCCTATGGTTTCGAATGCTTTCATCGATGCTCCCATTGGGCCGTTGGTCACCAGGCCAAAGTCGACTAGCCTTCCAAGCAACTCTTTGCATCCACCCCATGCTGGAATAATCCCAACCCCTACCTCGACTAGTCCGATGTAAGACTCGCTGTGGGCCTGTACCGCATCACAATGCATCAGAACCTCCGCCCCTCCTCCTAGACAGAGTCCTGATGGGGCCGCGACAACAGGGACCTCGCAGTACTTCAGGGTCTGGTAGGTATCTTGTCCCAGTCCGATAAAGTCCTCAAGGTCCTTCCAAGCGGCTAGATTCGCTGCGAAAAGAGCCAAGCCAAGATTCGCACCAGCGCAGAAGTTTGATGCATCATTGCCGATTATTATCCCTTTGTAGCCCTCGGATTCAGCCATATCTACAGCATTTAGGAGCATTTCCATATTCATAGGGTCCATAGCATTCATCTTAGTGTGATATTCTACAAGAAGGACTCCTTCACCTGCATCCCAGATGCTAGCTGAGCCATTTTTCTTCAGTGGCTTGCCTCTTCTCCTTAGATCGGAGACATTCAATGTCTCTTCTGGCCTATTTACTGCTATCATTTCTCCTGAAGGAGAGAGTCTTGTTATCTCGCCATTTTCCATGCCATAGAAGGAGCCTTTCTCTGATGCCAAGGACAGGAAGCTTGGGACTTCTCTTCCCGACGACTCAAGCCTCTGAACCATGGATTCGATGCCAATTGAGTCCATCATTTCGAATGGTCCCCTCTTCCAGTTGTAACCGACCTTCATGGCCCCATCAATTGAGTAGATGTCATCACTGACTTCTGGAACTATGTGGGCCGCGTAGGATAGCGAGTCTAGAAGCACGTCCGTGACAAGTTTGGCCCCTAAATCGTCACAATCCATCAACGAGGAGAGTCCTCTCTTGCCCATCTTTGCTGAGGGGAAAGCCGCTTTTCGGTTCGCTTTTCGATACTCACCGGTCTGGAGGTCCATGGCTTCTTTTATCTTCTTGCCACCATCTCTATTCAGCCGGTAGAACCCCCCTTTCCCCTTTCGACCAGTATAGCCGTCCTCGATCATCTTGAGAACTACCTCTCCCCCCGTGCCAGCGATTTTATGAAATGGGTCATCATTTGGAAGGTGTTCCAGCAAGCTTTCCGTTACATGAGGGATTAGGTCTATTCCCACTAGATCCATGAGAGCGAAAACGGCAGTCTTCGGCAGTCCGATTGGCCTACCTAGCATGGCGTCGGCCTGCTCAACGGTAAGGCCGTATTCCAACGTAGCCTTGAATGCCCTTTGGATAAAATATACCCCAAGTCTGTTCCCGATGAAACCTGGCCTGTCGTTGCACATGGTAACTCTCTTGCCGAGTCTACGGTCAGCGAATTCGCAGAATCTGATAACTACGTCCTCACCCACCTCAGGAGAGGTCACGACCTCCAGAAGAGGGAGATACCTCGGGGGATTGAAGAAGTGGGTGATTAGGAATCTTGATGACACGTCGATAGGTAGTTCCGAAACGAGTTCTGATCTCGGTAGTGTCGATGTATTTGAGGATAGTATCGTGCTTGGCCCTATATGCTCTGAGAGCCTGGCATACAGACTTCTCTTGATGTCAAGATTCTCGACTACCACCTCAATAACCCAGTCAAAGTCCTTGAGTAGATGTAAGTCGTCATCGATATTCCCAGGAGTGATTCTCTTCGCATTTCTTTGGTGCATGAGCATCTCCGGATTGGACTTGTGCATCTTCTGAATCGCAGTCTTTGATAGGGAGTTCCTGTCTTCAGTTCCACCGGGCACTATGTCCAATAGTAGTACCTCACATCCAGCATTCGCGCAGTGGGCTGCGATTCCTGCACCCATCACACCGCTGCCGATAACAGCGACTTTCTGGATTTTTTTTACCATGCACTCACCTATATCCTTTCCAAAACGGTGGCTATTCCCTGTCCTCCGCCCACGCACATTGTTGCCAATGCGTATTTTCCGTCATTCTTACTCAATAGTTGGGATGCCTTTCCGGTGATCCTGGCCCCGCTTGCTCCCAGGGGATGCCCTAAAGCGATTGCACCACCTTCGATATTGACCTTGGAGAGGTCTAGTCCCAACTCCTCGGTCACTGCGAGAGACTGTGCGGCGAATGCTTCATTCAACTCAATAATGTCAATCTGGTCTATTGATAGCCCTGCTCTAGACAGGGCCTTTTTGGTCGCTTCAACGGGCCCGATACCCATTATTTCTGGAGGGCAACCAGTGACTGCTGAGCTAACCACTCTAGCCATGGCTTTGAGTCCATTCTCCTCTGCAAACTCCTCTGAGCAAACCAAGACAAACGCCGCGCCATCAGTCAGTGGGGACGAGGTTCCTGCAGTCACAGTCCCGTCAGAAAGGAATGCCTGTCTCTTATACACATCT
>CAXHBZ010000040.1:0-7752 GCA_964015215.1 uncultured Candidatus Poseidoniales archaeon
ACACCCGTTATGTCGTCGGCAGCGTCAGATGTGTATAAGAGACAGGGGCAACAATGACTCGAGCAGGGGGATAGACATACTTTCAATGTCATTTGGTAGTGGTTCTAATCCAGCGGGTGGTGAAGACCCCGGAGACAACGGGACCAGTCAGGATTCACTGGCTGTAAATGCTGCTTCGGAAGCAGGGATTGTTTGCGTAGCGGCAATTGGCAATGATGGGTACAGAAGAGTCACCTCCGTTGGAGCTGCAGACTCGGCCATCACAGTTGGCTCAATAGATGATAAAGCCAGTATCGAGAGAGGTGACGACTCAATATCCTCCTTTTCCAATTCGGGGCCGAGAGAAGACGATGGGGATGATAACGAATGGGACGAGCTGAAGCCAGATATCGTAGGACCTGGATCTAACATAATGTCGGCCCAACATGCCGCGTCAAGTTCATCCTTGCCAGGATCTGCAAAACCTCTCGCTAGTGACAACTATGTTCAGAAGTCAGGAACAAGCATGTCCACGCCGGCAGTGGCCGGGTTTATTGCGGCAATGTTGCAGATGGATGATGACTTAACTCCGCAAGAAGTAAAGGACATTCTCCGAAATAATTCTGAGACCAGAGGAGGAGCTTCTGCTCCAGACATCACTGACAGATGGAACGATCAATACGGCTTCGGAATCATAGATGGCGAGATGGTCATGCAGGCGATCCTTGGGGACAATGGAGGAGGGGGAAATGGAAATGGTACGGATCCCCCGCCCACAGGGACCGAGGAATGGGTGATTATTGAGACTCCAGAAGAAGACTCGTGGCTTGTGGAGGGAGAGACCTACAGCGTTCGTGGTCAGATTGATGAGGATGCTGATACAAACGGTACAATTGAAGAAGTAAACGTTAGCATTTCATACCGTTATCGTCCGGACGAAGGGCCTAGGCAAACAGCGATTTTAGTGGATTGGCATATAGCACAGGGCACTCTAAATTGGTCAACGCCCTTTACCATCCCAGAGTTCACAGAGGACGAGGTTGATATTGAGGATATAATCATCAAGGCAAAGGCCCGAAATGAGTTCAATGTTTGGAGTGAGATGGAGCAGAGCGAACATCCAGTTGGATTGGTCGAGGTCAGCCTAGGAGGTCCCAGTGGACAAAGTCCTGTGTCTGGGAATACGAATATTTTCGGCGGTTGGGAGTCGGTTAATGGAGGAGAAATTCAATGGAGACTGGGAACCGATGAATGGGACTCTGCAGAGCAATTTGGCGGAACTGGAAGTAGTTCAGGCGATTGGTCCGTGAATTGGGATACCACATCTGTAAACGATGGTTTTTACCGTATATCCGTGAGGGTGGTGAGTGGTGATGGAATTTTCTCAGAAGAAGTTCGGAGGACTGTGGAAGTTGACAATGACCCCCCGGCACCCGATCTGATTTTTCGCAGTGGAATTTCGATCAGCGAGTATGGTTTGCCGGTTTCTGAGACCTACGTAAATACGTTCCTAGAAGTTAGTTGTGAGGTAAGGAATGACGGGGATCTGGATGCGACAGAGGTCACAATTTATCTGAAGGAAAACGGAGCAAGAAAGGACGAGCTTGTCATACCGAGCATCGGAAGCGGAGACATTGTGGAAATCATCCTCTACTGGAATCCCCTGAATCTAGGAGAACGCTCCCTCACGGTTTCCTTAGATCCAACAAATGAGATTGACGAAATAGATGAAGGAGACAACGAGCAGACTGTTGAATTCCCCGTTTTGGAAAGACCTCAGGGGGTCGATTTGTCCTTCAGAGAGGGAGCGGTAAGGACCGAACCCCCTGTTCCAAGACCCAATGAGCAATTTCTAATCACCGCTAGGGTGGACAATCTAGGGTCTAGCGACGCTCGGGATATTGAGGCTACCCTTGAAATTAGGAATTCCATCGGCTGGGAAGCAGTTTCCTCGAGCCCGGTTACCTTGGTCATGGGCCAAGGTTCATCGCAAATCTCGTTCGCACATTTGGAGAATTCCTCGGGCCCTGTCAATCTCAGGATAAGCGTAACTGGGGCATCTCTTTCAGATTTGGATTGGTCGAACAACATGATACAATCAACGATTTTAATCGATGAAACTACCCTAACCGGGCCACGCACTGCCAGCTTCTCGACAGGTGAAGTTCCCGTAGAGCTGGTTCAATTAACCGACGAAGGTGGGGTCGTAATCACAAACAAAGATGACGACCTTAGACTCTACAGACTAGGGAGCAACAAGGCGTTGACTGCATGCTCGAATGTATTGGAAGAGAAATGGTCGGGAGATATCGTAGCTGTGTCGTCAGATGACGGATTGGCGCACGTGGTATGGACACGGAGATATTTGGATAATTTGGGTTTCTTCCAACAGACAGTTAGCTACACCACTATCGACTCAAGCTGTCTTATGACCCCTATACAAGACATAATGGATCCAATTTTGCTTTCTGACGGAAAATATTGGGGCATTGGGATGGACATTGACGGCCCTGAGATATTGGTGGCTGGATACCATCATGAAATCAATCCAGGATCTTACAACGACAATATTGCAGTATTCATGGCCAAATCTGAATCCCCTACCAAGTCTACTGATTGGATCATCAACCCGCAGGTAGTCGGTAACTTGGACGTTGTATCGGGAGTTACTGACCCAGTTGCCGTGGGATTGGGGGATGAAGACGGTCATATTTTGTATCAGGACACCAGAAATGACTCAACTGGAATTGATAGGCTCGGACTATGGTATTCCCATGGACTACCCGAGCAGACTTCATGGTCATACAGAAAGTCGATTGGGGACTATTCATTCGCTCCAGTTATTTCAGTTTCAGAAATTTCGGGAGAGGAAGTGATCGTTGCATCATGGGGAGAAGGGTATGATCAAGACTCTGAATTAGTCACAGTAATAGTTGACAGCTCCTTCCTCCCAATAGGGGACGGCGAAGTCAGAACTCCGGCCAGAGGTCTGAGCTACATACAACTGTTGGAAACCAATAGAGGGGTCCAGCTGTTCTTCGACTTCGTCGGGCCGAGCGGTCCACAAATGCAGTATGGGATGATCAACCCGGAAGAGGGCTGGGTTGGAATATCTGACCGGTTGGGGCTCGGCAGAATCGTAATATCCAGCAGGTCCCCGATAGACAGCGATGCAGTCATTTTACAGACCTCACCCACCGGATGGCAGATTAGAGCTTTAGTGGATGACTCCTCTCCCGAGAAATCGAAGGGAACCATTCTTGATCAGGTCAGAGAATACACTGGTCTCGATGAGAGGAATTTCAATGTAATTCTTATTGGAATCTCAGGAGTCACAATTGTTCTGAGCCTGATAGTAATCCTAACAATGGCCACCAGGGCGATTCATTGGGCAAGTGGAAAGAGTCGGAAAAAGGTAACTGGTTCTGTGATATTGGAAGAGGATGTAGTTGATGTTATCGAGGAAACTGACATTCCAATCAGATCCTCAGATGTAGAGCTGGTCGAAGAAAATTCGATGCCCGAGACCCGGGCCTCTTCAGATAGGAGGAGGAGGAGGGAGTACAGGTCCAAAGAGGGGTCTGTGCTGGCGAGTCTCCCTGAAATTGGGGGTCCAGTCGGTATCTCCCCACCTGTTCCTAAGCATCTGCCTCCGTCGCCAATTCCAGCTTCCACCATATCCACTAACAGAAGGATAGCCTGCCAATATTGCGAATCCATATTCGAGGTTGAAGCTGGAGTGAGCAGGTCTAAGTGCCCGGTATGTGGGGAAAAGATAGAGTTAGTTTGACATGCTAAGGATATTGCTGGCATCCAAGTCCAAAAGACGGTATCAATGGCTCGTTGAAAACCTCTCGACACTGGGAGTCGAGATTGACTCAAGACCCCTATTGACATCCGAAATTGAGGCCCGTCAAGGTCTGAATGTTAACAAACAGGTCGAAATAATCTGCAAGGATAAGGCAAAAAATGCTAGTATTGAACAGGTGATCTCGGAGGATAGTGGCGGAAAAAAATACGATCTGATTTTGGTATCAGATACGATTATAGAAGATCCAGATGATTCAAGACTCTCACTTGGTAAGCCAAAGGATAATCTTGGGGCGACCAGTTTTCTCCTCAGGCTTTCCGGAAGGAGGCATAAGGTTTGGACATCCACATCCATATTGCTCCCGCCAGGAACTGCGGACGGCGGGGCTATGATCGAAGGGGGATGGTTGGAAACAAACCACACCAGTTCCGCCACAGTTGAATTTACCGATTTGGACCATGTCTCTATAGAAGAGCTTGTCTCGTCTGGGTCTTGGAAAGGAAAGGCAGGAGGCTACGATTTGGCAGGTTTAGCTGGGAAGTATTGTTGTCTTGTTGAGGGGAAAGAGGTCACGGTCCTAGGAATTTCTCACGATTCGATAGAAATCCTGTTGTCCATTCTCTCAGACGAAGGTCACTCCTCCAAACTTTAGTACAAATTCCTTTTGAATATCATCAAACCATTCTAGCATTCCAGAAGAAAATCTTACCCTTTCAATCTCCGGGTCCATCAATAAATCGTCTTGAATCCCTTTCAATGTACCCGGTGCTGCCCCACAGGAAACGCAGGCGCCATCGAGGTCGATCACCAGGGATAATGCCTTACTGTGGGATAAATCGTTTGAGTATTCCCAGTTAGCCAGGACTAGTCCTCCCCCATGTCCATCCAACGCGGCCCTAACCGTACCCAGTCTAGCCATTAGGGCAGGTATGGTAACGGGGTCATCTGTTTCAATTAGATTAACCAGTGATAGTCCTCTGAGCCTCTCTAATTCTGCCTTGTCATGATTTGATTCGATTCTTTTAAGGGCTTCAATCCTCATCTGATCTTCAATCTGGGAGCCGTACAACTTTACCAGGTCGTCAGCCTCAGGTTTGGTAGAATCCATGCCCTACGATTAGGGTGCCACTTTAGAATTATGCTAATCGGGATACCACGGTCTGCCACACACATTCAAAAGGCTCGAAGTCCACCGGAGACCGAGGGGTAGCGTGTCCACAGATGATAAGGCCATTCTTGAAGTCAAGGGGCTGAGAGTAGGAATTGAGGGGACCCCCATCCTGAAAGGAATTGATTTGAGAATACCCAAGGGAGAGATTCATGCCATAATGGGCAGAAATGGTAGCGGTAAAACCACTACTGCCAATGTGATAATGGGACATCCGGCATACGAGATCGAAGAAGGAGAAATCCTGCTAAACGGGGATAGTTTACAAGAAATGGAGCCATGGGAGCGATCCAGGGAAGGAGTTTTCTTGTCTTTCCAATATCCACAATCTATTCCCGGACTTCAAGTGGGTAACTTTCTTCGAAAATCTGTTTCGAGCGTTAGGGGCGAGGAGGAAGCAAGAGGGGCTGACTTCAGGAAGAAGCTAAGCGAGGCCATGGAAGAGTTAGACATTCCAAAGTCGTTTTTGTCCAGATATGTCAATGACGGTTTCAGTGGAGGGGAGAAAAAGCGCTTTGAGATTCTCCAACTTATGCTTCTTCAGCCAAAACTAGCGGTTTTAGACGAGACTGATAGTGGGTTGGACATTGATGGAATCAGGACTGTGGCCAAGGGAATAAACTCAGTTGTCAGAGGGACCGACAACGGGGCATTGATTATTACTCATTACTCCAGAATCTTGGAGCACGTAAATCCTGATAGGGTCCACGTTATGATTGGAGGAAAGATAGTCGCTAGTGGCGGTCCGTCTCTCGCCAACCTTCTGGAGGATAACGGATACGACTGGTTGGAGGGACAAATAGCTGAAGGAGTGGTTTTCGAATGAGCGAGGGCAGTGACGCCAGAGACGCTGTGGGCGACTACAAAGCGGGATGGCATGACCCAGAAAACTCCACGATAAGATTTGATTTTGGACTTTCTGAAAAGGTTGTCAGAGACATCTCTCAGATAAAAAATGAGCCCGAGTGGATGACCGAGATTAGGGTCAAGGCATACCGGCATTTCATGAAGAGGCCGATGCCCACCTGGGGAAATACCGATGAATTAATGGAGATAGATTTTGATAAAGTATGCTATTTCCTAAAATCCTCAGAAGGAATAGGTAGCTCGTGGGATGATGTTCCAGATGACATCAGAAACACGTTTGATCGCCTTGGAATTCCTGAAGCTGAACAGAAATGGCTCTCAGGAGTTACCACACAGTATGAATCCGAAACTGTTTACCACAGTATCCGAGAAGACCTAGAGAAACAAGGGGTCATTTTCTTGGATATGGACACTGGACTGAGGGAGCATGAGGATATTGTGAAGAAGTACTTTGGCAGTGTTATCCCATACGGTGACAACAAGTTTTCCGCCCTGAACACCGCGGTTTGGTCAGGAGGATCATTCATTTACGTCCCCAAGGGGGTTCACGTTGAAATGCCTGTTCAAGCCTATTTCAGAATTAACGCCAAGAACATGGGACAATTCGAAAGAACGCTAATCATAGCGGATGAAGGAAGTAGCATTCATTACGTAGAGGGATGCACTGCGCCAACCTACTCAACAGACTCACTGCACTCCGCTGTAGTTGAGTTGCTTGCCCTCCCAGGTGCTCATATCAGGTACACCACTGTACAAAATTGGAGCAACAATGTCTACAATCTGGTAACTAAGAGGGGAGTGGCTCATGAAAATGCAAAGATAGAGTGGGTAGATGGGAACATCGGCAGTAAATTGACCATGAAGTATCCAGCAGTTATCCTCAAGGGAGAAGGGTCCCATGCAGAGGTAATTTCCGTCGCTTACGCTGGAAACGGTCAACATCAGGATGCTGGTGCCAAGGTGCACCACCTTGCGTCCAACACCACTAGTAATATCCTGTCCAAGAGCATAAGCAAAGATGGAGGGAGAGGGTCATACAGAGGCATGGCCAAAGTAATGCCGAAAGCAGAGAACTGCAGAATGAACATTGTCTGTGACGCTCTAATACTAGATGAAGAAAGTAGAACTGATACTTACCCGACGATGGAGATTGCCAACTCCACTGCCCATTGCGAGCATGAGGCTAGTGTCTCGAAGGTTGGAGATGAACAGCTGTTCTACTTGATGAGCAGGGGGCACACTGAAGCAGAGGCACTCGGAATGATTGTCAATGGTTTCTTCGAGCCATTTACAAGAGAGTTGCCGATGGAATATGCAGTAGAGCTGAACAAGCTAATGTCACTTGAAATGGAAGGAAGCATAGGCTGAGTGTTCGCACATGGATCCTGCTTCAGTATACTTGTCCTCTGAGATGCCAGACAGAGCCAACCATCTTTGGAGATACACCTCATGGAAGAAGGTTCACCCCACCGGCGATGTCAGAGAGATACCCGATGTTATTTCAGCGCCGACGGCAATCCTGAAGACAATTGATGGAAGTCCTCTACCCGAAGGAATTACACTCGTTCAAAGTCAAACCGAATCTCAAGGACTGCCGAATGAGGAAATCATCACCAAGAGCTTTCTTCAAGAAGTTACCAAGAACTCAAAATTCACCTTATCGGTGAGCCCTAAATTTAGGTCATCGACGCCACTCGTCCTCGATATACAGGCCAGTGGTGACTTTTGTGCGGCTCACTTCTGTTTGGAAATTGGAAGGCTTGCTGAGTTCCAATTGGTCACCGTGGTAAGAGGGGACTGTGATTGGTTTGGTCTATTGAGGACGGGCTCAACTGGAGAAGGATCGGTTTGTAATGATGTCTTCGTCAATAAGATGTCTAGGGGCTGTCTCTTATACACATCTCCGAGCCCACGAGACGCTACAACA
>CAXHBZ010000041.1:0-7690 GCA_964015215.1 uncultured Candidatus Poseidoniales archaeon
TGTTGTAGCGTCTCGTGGGCTCGGAGATGTGTATAAGAGACAGTCCTTACAGAGCACTGGGCTGGGAACTTCCCTACATGGCTGTCACCTATTCAGGTTCAGGTAATAACCATCTCCGAGAAGCACAAGGTACATGCGGCGACTGTTGCAAACAGACTCTACGAGTCTGGGGTCAGGGTCAACGTCGATGACTCTGATAATACAGTCGGCAAAAAAATCCGGACACACAGAAAAATGAGGCCGGCCTACATGGTCATCGTGGGAGACGAGGAGACAGAGAACGGGACAGTGTCAATTAGGTCCAGAACTGGCCAACAACTCAATGGGGTTCCATTGGATGATTTCGTGGCCGGAATTTTTGCAGAAATCACCACTCGGGATAGGGACCTCTCCCTAATTCCAACGGAGTGAGACAGTTGAGTTCCTCATCTAGTGGTCGTTCTCCAATGACAGTACTGTTTTTGGTTGTCCTAGTGGATATGCTAGGGTTTACAATCGTTATTCCATTCCTAACCTATTTCGTTCAGGATCTAGCTTCAGGACAAGGGATCAATGACGTTGGAAGTAGAGATTTCTGGGTAGGAGTAGTGATTGCAGTCTACTCACTGGCACAATTCCTTTTCACCCCGATTCTTGGGTCGATAAGCGATAGACTTGGGAGAAGGCCAGTGATAATGTTTGGATTAGTCTCCAACTCGATTTTTTTTATCGTCTTTGGACTTTCAAGTAGTCTTGAAATGGCAATTACAGCAAGATTCCTCGCGGGTGCTGGGAACGGAAATATAGCCGTAGCTAGAGCATACATTGGAGATATTAGCACTTATGATCTGATTCCTAGGAGAATGGGGATGCTAGGGGCCGCCTTTGGCTTAGGGTTCATGATTGGGCCGTTCGTTGGAGGGATTCTGTCGGATCCTGCTACGGGCATAGGTGGGTATTTTGACACTTCTTTCTGGAGAAGAAATGAGTATCTCCTTCCATGCATGTTTTCCAGTTTACTTAGTTTGGTTTCTCTTGCCCTCGCTTACTTCTGGCTGGAAGAGAGCTTGGCGTCTGAATCAAGAGAATCTCGTGCTCGAGAAAAAGGACTCAGTAAGTTGGGAGAGACATTTTCCAATATTTATGGAGTTCTTAGAATCCCTGTAATCTCTACCTTGGTTGTAATAAATTTCCTATTCCTCATGGCCTTCAGTATGATGCATGGAACCTTCATACTGTTTACAGCAATGGCCGTGGATAGTGGAGGACTAGGTTGGAGCGAAATGGAAAATGGTTGGATTTTTGCATTTATCGGGCTTCTAGGAGTTATAATTCAGGGAGTGCTTATCGGCCCGCTTACCGATAGGTATGGAATGGGAAAACTGATGATGATTGGTACTGTACTGAGCGGAGTAGGGATAGCCAGTCTTCCCTACGTCCCCCCAGATGCCTCTTGGCTGATACTAGGGTCATCGGCCGGCCTAGCGATAGGGAATGGTCTCTTCACACCAACACATTCGTCATTACTGACACTTGAAGCCAACAAGGGAGGGCATGAACTTGGACTCGTGATGGGAGCTCAGGAGGGATACGGCGCTCTCGCTAGAATAATTGGGCCCCTCCTGGCTGCTTACTTATGGTCGATAACAGTCCAAGGAAGCGGGATTTGGACGTTCCATACTTGCTTCATAGTTGCGGGTGTTATTTTCATGCTGGCCTTAGCACTACAGTTTACTCTTAAATTGGGAACTAGTTATGAAGATGAAGATCGAATAATTTAGGATTAAATTAGCCCCAATTATAATGAATAAAGTGGGATCTCTAAAATCATGGAATGTATGTCCCTTGGATGTTCATCAAACACTGTCGAGGGAGAGTTGTTCTGCCATGTACATGTTCATGAGACGGCAGAGGTCGATCCAATGGAATGTCCAAGGGGGTGCGGAAAGATGCTTTACAAGCAGGACAACTGGGAGAACGCAATATTGTGGATTCTTCTATCCTTGGTTCCTCTTGTATTGCTATCGGGAACCTTCACAACGATGGTGATGGGTATATTTTCATGTATTTCCATAATATGGATTGGGCAACACCAACACAAGCAGAGTGCAGTGTTTAGATTCAGCTGCAATAAATGCGAGGGAGTGTTGCTCGATAATAAATCCCTATCCAGCATCAAGAGCCACGGTGGAATTACGGATATATCGGAGAAATTAATGTCAGAGCTGGACAATACTATTCAGTCCAGTGAGATTAAATGCCCGGGATGTGATGTGATTATGGCAAGAATCCCGATATCATATGTATTGCAGGACAGGGGTACCGGGATTCTCGTAATAGATCTGATTAAACTTTCAATACCTAACACAATGAACCTAATGGAGCTCGATGGTTGCAGGGATTGTGGTTTGGTTTGGTTCGATAAGGGTGAGATTAATGATATCAGAAATAGTCAGACTTTGAGGGGTGAGAGCTTTGGAGAGAGTGGCAAAGGGTGGTATAGAGAGGGCCGTGAATCGAAGAAGGCCTTCGAGGGCATTAGCTTGAAGAGAGATGATGAGAATCCGGTTAAAAATGTCCCAATGACTCATAGGGAGTTTGCTTACTGTTCTGTAGATGGTTGCAATAGTCTGGCATTCAGGAACCTTGAATTTTGCCACCGGCACAAGTAGCCCGACTAAATCCAAACATCGTTTGATGCGGTTAATTCACTAGTAGCATTTCCTGTATTCCTTACCCCTTTGGGTTCGACTAGCATTACCTTGCACTCATCGGTAGCATATGGTTTGTGATGGACTCCTTTCGGAACCACATACATCTCACCCTCATTTAATTTTAGGACCTCGTTCTCGAATTCTATGAACATGGAACCCTCGAGTACGATGAATGCCTCGTCGGTGTCTACATGGTTATGCCAAACAAAATCACCCTTTATTTTGACTAGCTTGAATTGGTAGTCATTCATTTCAGCAATCACCTTGGGAGACCAATGCTCAGTGAACTTTGAGAACTTCTTTGTGAAGTTGACCTTCTCCATACTATACAACCATCCTCTCATAGCAATAGGGACAGTACTCCTCTAATGAGTACTTCTCTGACATTATTTCGTCTGGTGAAAGTGGCTCCCTACACATGAAGCACATTTGGTGTTCCGCCTCAACCAGTTCCTTGTTCAAAGATACTCTTTGGTCGAAAACGAAGCAGTCACCCTCCCAATGCGCCCCTCCTGTTTCTTTGAAGTATCCAAGGACACCTCCTTTCACCTGGTAAACCTCACTCCAACCTTGGGCCTCCATTACAATGCTAGCCTTTTCACATCTGATACCACCTGTGCAGAACATAACGACTGGGGTGGATTTGTCGTAATCTAATCCCTTCACTGCATCTGGGAACTCTCTAAATGACTTGATATCAAGGCCTACAGCATTCTCAAATGTCCCAACTCTGAGTTCATAGTCGTTCCTAGTGTCGAGAACCAATACTTCCTTGCCTTCATCGAGCCACCCCTTGAATACATTGGGATCAATGTAACTTCCTCTGTTTTCTGCGGGTTTGATTTCATCCAAACCAAGAGAGATAATCTCTTTTTTAATTCTCACTAGCATCCTTCGAAACGGTTGATAGTCCGAGTAAGACGTGTGCAGGGGAATATCGACAAACCTAGAATCCTCTTGAAGGAATGTGGTATATTCGTCTACAGATTCCTGAGTTCCGGCGAGGGAGAAGTTAATCCCATTATGACTAATTAGGATTGTTCCCTTCAAGCCAAGGGCTAGACACTTTTCCCTAAAGGGGGCCCTTAGTGCGTCCCTATCCGGGATATCCGTGAATCTGTATCCGGCGATATTAACGAACATTGAACCCCTCATGATGCTTCTGAAAGCCACTTCTTCATAGTGCACGACTGACACACCGTCCTAGACGTTGCCTCTCCACAAAGTGTGCAACTGCCTATCTTGCTATTCGAGTTGGGGTGTACCACTCTATGGATTTCCCTTATTTGATCCAGAGAGTGGAGTAGCCCATGCCTAGCTCCGGGAGTTAGTGACTCCAGCTGTGCTACTATGGCTCTACTCTGCTGTCTCTGGGCGCCAGGGGCATGTGGACATTCTCCATGGTGAACAGGTAGGCTGTTGACTATCGCGAATGCATGGATCTCCTGCTCCGGTACCCACCTCAAAGGGACGATTCTTGGGACCATTCCTTCTATCGGAGAAGACGTGTGTGGTGCTAGTCTCACTGACCTCTCAATTTCTCCCTTCTGAAGATTCATGAGGATTGACTGGGCCATGTCATCGAGATTATGCCCTAGCGCCATTACATCGGCGCCCACTTTATCGGCCAGAGCATTGAGGCTTTGTCTCCTGAAGACTCCACAAAAAGAGCATGGCATCATTCCGCTAGCATCATCGTTCTGCTCGCCCATCACAGGAATTTTTGATACGACTTTATCCATCCGGTCGTATCCCAAATCCTCGTAGCTCAGAGTTACGAATTCAACACCTAAATCAGCCGATAGGTTCCTAGCACACTCCAAAGAGGGGGATCTGTATCCGTCAATACCCTCATCGACGCATCCTGCCACGAGCCTCACATCTCTCCTGCTACCGATTATCTGCTCCATCATACTCAGAAGCACCGCCGAGTCCTTCCCTCCTGAGACTGCGACGAGGACAACGTATGGACTTCCATCGGGCTTCCTCGCATCCTTCGGGAGAATTAATTGCCTCCTAAGTTCCTTTGACGTCCGTCTTCTGATGGAGTCTGAGAGGTGCTTGCCACAGAGGTGTTGGCCACTGTATGGTTGGTGAACAATAGCTGGGAGCTTGCATCTACTGCAGCTGATTATCGATATTGCCTCTCCCATATACATGCCCGGGGGCGTTCAAGACTTGAACCCAGTGTGAGTCTGATGGGCCTTAGTTAGGGCATTTTTGATAACTTAGTAGCTTTTCAGAGGTTTTATGGGCATATCTGGGACGTTGCTGAATAGGTCTGTTATCAGAGGGGAGAGGCATTCTTCAATCCCTGAGAGATTGGTGATATTAGTCGTTCTCCTTGTGGTATTCTTCGCATACGACGACATCAATGGGTTTGTTCAGAACATCTTCGGAATTAATTCTGGCATTCTCACTATTTCCATATTAATCATAACCGTCCCCTTGATTTCAGACTGGCTTTTTCGAGTCGTATCTTCTATCACTGGGATGAAGTAGTCAAGACTGACTAGATCTGAATCTCATTAGAGTCGATTCAACGATACCTGTAACTCTCTGCCATGGCAGAATGAATCTCATTCCAGCTACAACTATTAGGAAAAGACCCGCGGAAATCACCTTCCCATAAGTCAATTGTAACTCTAGTGATTCTCTTACCTGGCCTGCCCATTGTCCGCCGGACAAGGCACTCACCGTTGAAATCAGGAAGTCATCAAATTCCAGTGCCACCGCAGTGGTTAGAGAAACTAAGGCCATTACACCGATTAGATGGGCAATATGGCCGTTCAGAACGTTATTGAATTGTCGAACGTACTCCGGGTCTCTTCTGGATTCACCTGGTAACATGGAAGCATACTCCATGTTTGAAATCACAGCCGACCCTGATTCGAGGTAGACCAACAACAGTATGGCTACTTGCAGAAGGTTTAGTGAAAGTGGAGAAACTAGTCCACCGAAGAGAGTTGCCTCTCCAATCTGAGCGGGCAAGGGCGCGAGGCCTAGGTCAACTGACTCAGTTATTCCCTCGAAAGTTAAGATAGCGTGAATTCCAATAATTGTCAGGTAGTAGCCTACTGTCCATGTCAGAAGCTTTCTGGAAAGACCCCAAATCCCCATTAAACCAGATAGTATTGGCGCAAAAACAATGCCTAGGAATATCAATTCAAACACAAATAACACAGGTTTCCAAAGATGCTCTAGATGGTTCAATTCATCTGTCTCTCCCCACGGAAGGTGGAATCCAAAGCTCGATATTGCCGCAATCCATGATATTACGAATGGTAGAAGCCCCCAGGCAATCAACCCGCCCAACAGGAATCTTCTGATGTTCCTACTGATGCTTTCCTTGGCAGTTAGTGTGTATAACCAAATTGCGGTAATTAAAACGCATACTACCAAGGGCGCTATGAGAGTCATATTTCCGGTTTGATCTAGACCATGAATCGCGTCTGGGAGAACCAATGACCCTGTTTGCTCCCTAAACCAAATCAGACCTCGAGTATGCTCATAAGAGGGGCACCAGTAATTCGAGCCGTCCGAATACGTTTCAACGAAGGAGTCTGAACATGACCCATAAATCTTGATCATTCTGTTCATCAGGGCCAGCAACGCGGTGGTAGATACTAATTGGAGGAAGATTATTTTCCATCTCTTCCTAAGATGTGATATCTCCAGAGACTGATTATCTGAAACTGAGTTCTTCGCCATGTTAATCCGTCCTAAGTTAAGTTAATTTGCAATAGAGCCTGTGATAGTTCTACATCAGGGGTCCAATCAATTACCTTGGCACCATATCCTGCGATTGCTGTCAGTCTATTCTGCCTCTCCAATTTCAGAACCTCGTACGACATCCTTGGAATTCTACTAACCAGCCTTTCCAAATCTATACTACTGGGCGATAAAACAATCACTTCGTGCCCCTTTCCAGATAGGCTTCTGATAGCAGGAAGAGTCGTTCCATCGCCCTCCAGGCTACTAATGATGAAGACCGGGGAACCCCTGCTTATCCTTGGAGATAAAGCGTTAGTCACGGCTTGGAGAGGCATCGATCCCTTGGGCTGAACCGATGCAAGGCCACTCAGGATTTTGAAATATTGCTTGTCGCCGGTTTCTGGGGGCAGATAATCCATTCTGGACCCGTAGGTCACTAGAGAAACTGAGTCTCTTCTTTTGAGGAAGTAATTAGATACTGAGGCTGCTGCCACCGTGCCCATTTCAAGAGGATTCTTCAGAACTGTTCCGATTCGTGAAACATCACGGGTATCGACAATGACGAAGACGTCGGTGACTGCATCCCTAGTCTTCTCATTCACCATCATCTCTCCGGTTCTAGCTAATGCTTTCCAATTGATGGAACGGAACGAGTCTCCGGGAAGATACTCCCTGAGCGCATAAAATTCCATGCCCGGGCCCGGGGTCTTGAGAGTGGTTGCACCTGAGTACATCTTGGGAACATCAGATCTCAGAAGGGCATCCTCGATATCCCTGATCTGGGGGAATACGGTAATGTCAGATCGGTCGTCTACCTTTGTTTCGCTTACGAACAGGTTGAATGCATTACGGTATCGAACTGATACTGGACCAACTGTGTAATGTCCCCTAAGTGGGCACCTTACGACATACTTCAGTGTGGCAGATTGTCCGGGCCCAAGGTTCATTCTCATCTGGTTTATTCCCTTTCTCATCTTCATTTCATGTGGGACGTTGTCGTATAGCTCCAGTTGCTGAGTTCTCCGATATGAGTTGTTGGTAATGGTCAACGAAATTACAATGTCATCTCCTTTGTAGACATTAGTAGCTGAGGTCTCCCTCCTAATCGTCAGCTCGGAATGACCAGAAACCCATCCATTTATTGCTAGCATGGAAATGAATGAAAGGCCAATTATCATTAGTTGGAAATTAGAAATCATCATTCCAATTAGAATTAGGCTTATGCCACTGGTGAGCATAATTGCTGCTTTCCTAGTCCACATATTAACCACCTCCTTCTGTAT
>CAXHBZ010000042.1:0-7688 GCA_964015215.1 uncultured Candidatus Poseidoniales archaeon
AGCGTCTCGTGGGCTCGGAGATGTGTATAAGAGACAGTAATAAGATTGTTACCCTGAAAACGGTTGAAAAATACATATCACTGACAGAAGAGGCCAGAAGAAAGGCGACTCCATTCGAGCTTAATGAGGATAACTCAGAGAAGCTATCGTCAATGATGAGGATGTGTGATGACTACCTATCAGATGCAAAGTATTTCATGAAAAAAGGAGATCTGGTTAGGGCCTTCGGCGCAATAAACTATGCCCATGCATGGATTGATGCCGCGGTGAAAATAGGGTTCATGGATGGCCAAGGAGATGACAATCTGTTCACTCTGCCCTAAGCAATTAATCTCAGCATTCTATCCGATACCACTTCGATATACTGACATCCAGATTTTGATAATTCCTCTTTCAGTCTGGTGTCAACGGTTAAAACAGGCCATTTGTTACTCACTGAAAGCTTGATCAACATCTTGTCAGTATGCCTTTCGCCTTTTGGGTCTTCGATTATATCACACCTTGATTTTAGTAATTCCAAGAGAAGGCCTCTTTTTTGCTTAGCCAAGTCTTCCAGCTCTTCCAGAACACTGTCGATCACGATAAGCTTAGGCCTCCCTATTATCTTCGCTAGTTCTGAATCTATGTTCAGCCCGGATTTTATCAAGGCGACCCACCCACATGTGTCGACGAGAACCCCCGTCATACAATCACCCATTGATGGTGCCATGGCCGATTAATCTCCAGCGAGCCCCGACTCTTCTGGATAGTGTAATCCTGCTTCCCTTTTTGGCGCATATTGGCAACCTCAATGTCAATCGCGCCTCACCCTTCTTTGAGGATGATACAGTCCCTACACTCGTTGCTGTAGCGGAATTTACCATTAGCATCTCATTAGTCTGCAGGGGCTTTACTGAGCCCTCCTCGTCATCTCCTCCAGATACCATCCTCTCTAGAAGCTCTAACTTCAAATTAAGAGATTCCCATACTGGGGGTAGCTCACCGTCCCTGGCCATCACCTGTCCAGAAAGATCATCGGCCTTTGTTGACATTGGGTCCAGAGGAGTGGCTACCCCGCAAAGACCCCCTGCATGAGCGGTTTCAAGATCCAATCCTCCAGCTTGGATATTTTCTATCGTTGTCTTCAACGGTTCCCATCTTGTCTTTCCTCCTTCCACAATTCTGCGTCCCGGAGCAATTAGTATTGAATCCCCAACACTGAATGAACCCTCTACTATGCTACCTCCAACGATTCCCCCCCTCAGCTTGTTCGGCCTCAATCCTGGCCTATTGACGTCGAAGGATCTGGCTACATACATCAATCCCTTCTCATTAGGGTCTATGTCCGGACTTGGTATAGTGTCCTCTATTGCTCTAATCAGCATATCTAGATTGACATCATGATGAGCTGAGACTGGAACAATCGGGGAACCCTCGGCTATAGTACCACTGATGAATGAAAGTATCTCGTTGTACGACTCGACGGCCCTCTCCCTGCTAACAAGGTCAACTTTATTCTGTACTACTACTATATTTTCGATTCCAGCTATTTGCAGAGCGGCAAGATGTTCTCTGGTTTGCGCCTGAGGACAAGATTCGTTGGCCGCAACTAACAGTAATGCCCCGTCCATGATTGCCGCACCAGAAATCATGACAGCCATTAGAGTCTCATGACCGGGTGCATCAACAAATGAAATTACCCGAAGGAGGTCATCCTCGGAATCTTTTCCGCCTTCGGGATTCTTCCCTCTGGCGTAGTATTCCCCATCCTTGTTCTTGTAAAAAGCAGTGTCCGCATATCCTAGTTTAATGCTTATTCCACGCTTCCTCTCTTCAGAGTGAGTGTCGGTCCATGTTCCCGATAGTGCCTTCGTAAGTGTGGTTTTCCCATGATCTACGTGTCCGACCATCCCAATATTTACTTCGGGCTGACTTGGTAAATCATTCACCAGTTACATCATCTCCCGATATTCACTCCTCTTCGCTAGAGGGTTGATTGTCAGGAGCTTCCTCTTCTACGCCGAAAATCACACCAAGTGGTCTCTTCCCAGCTTCAACTATCTTTAGGTTGATTTGCCTAGTCTCTTGACTTATGACATTACCACGAAGATTCCTCCTCTTCCTTAACCCGTCATACTTGTACCTGTATGTCTTGCCCTTCTTGTTGACCTTCTTATCTCCCTTGTACCCTATTCCAGCGGTAATTAGGACTGATTTCACGCCACTTCCATCTAGGTCCGGCCTCATTGGCCTTCCAGTAAGGTCCGACCCGCCTGTGATTTCCAAACGATATCCAGTAAGCGATTGATCGCCTTCCCCAACGAACATGCCGTCTACCGAATCTCCTATCTTCTTCCCAAGGAAATGATTGTAATTGGAACCAGTAATTTCCATGGAAAAAGCACGACCTCCATACTTCGGATTAGTGTCGTTAACGACTGCCTTGAATGACTGCTCGCCTGCCATGTTTACTCCTCGGACGGCAACCCGACATGAGGCCCCTATAAGAGCGGTTCGGAAGCCAACTGAATATCCAATTAGTGGTTCGTGAACTCCTTCTCTATTCTACTGCCTATTGTAGCAGGTGAAGTATTAGTCATTGTAATGTAAGTAGTCCTCCCTCTTCCAACGGTTGTATTTGTTGATCTCGCTTCTAATAATCCTTCAGTTTCCAACGACTTTAGATGCTTCCAGAAGGTGGTATAACTCCTAGTTTTAATCGCAAATTCCTCACATACGAGTTCATATAGCTTACGAGCATCTCCACTGGAGATTTCCTCCACCTTACGCAATCTTCTGCAAATTCCCAGCAGAATCAGTTTCTGATGCGTGCCGAGGGAATCAACCTGACTTGGTTCCAGAGAGGCTGTTCTTAGGGTGCTGGGCATAACGTCGGCCACATCTACCTCTCCTCTACCATCCATCTCCGCCCTTCTTACAGCGGCTTCTAGAAGCTCTATAGCTAGGCGAGCATCTCCTGTTTCAGAGGCGAACCTACCAATTTTTTCCAGTACTTCTTCACCTACAGAACCGGGCTTACATGAGGCCTCATAACGCTGTCTTGATATTCCCACCAGTCCATCAAAACCGTAAGGCTCAAGCCTTAAGATATTACTTTCTCCCAATCTCGAAATTATCGCAGGCTCCAAGATGCCCATCAAGGAAGGATCTTGGCTCACTAGGATCAGCGAAATTGTTCCTTGATTGCCTTGTCCTTCATCTATTCGTAGAAGTTTGTATATAAGGTCACTACTATCTCTCCTGACAAGTACATCAGCCTCATCCAAAACAAGAATCATGTGAAGGCCCCTAGATCGAATATTTCTCCGTATTGACTGAATTATCTCTCCCGAGCTGAAACCTCTCTCTGGATGCCTTGAGTCAAGAGATAGGGCTATCTGTTGCAGAACTTGGGAAGTCGAGGGATGGTTCCTACAGTTTACATGTGAGAGAACAATCTTTCTGATGCCATCCATTTCTCTGATGAGATCTTCTCCAAATCTTCTAGTCAGAACCGTCTTGCCAGTGCCTACATGCCCGACAACTACTGCCCGACCACTGACATTTTCGTTCCCAATTCCCATGAACATCGAAGCCAGTGACTCAAGCTCTCTTTCCCTTCCGACCAATAGGGGGGGCGTCCAGTCGAATGATAGAGGCCCTCTATCCAGGAGGACCTTGCCCGCTCCTATCCTGTCTAGATACCCCGCCATTGAAACACAATTACTAACATCGTTCTTAGACATATTCTAATTCAGCTATCAATGAAGTATTGATTACCGGGTTGGGCGATTCTCCAAATCAATGTATTTGATCAAATCTATACCCATTTTCCCACTTTTTTTCTCCTAAAGCGACTTCTAGTTCGTAAGGAGTAATCATTGGCTTGTCATATTTTATTGCATCATCTATTGCAATTCTCGGACATGCAGTGTTTACGAACACATCAACAGGGTAGAAATCAATTAATTCAGGCCCAACGTGTTCAATCGCGAGTAGAAAACCCTTTTTTCCGTGTTTTTCTAATTTCCTTTTCATTCTCAAAGCAAGGTTTCTCCTCATTTGTCCGGGCTTGGATCCTATGATTATGCCGAACCTGTCTTTGTCCATTGAAGACATAATTAATCCCGAGCGCTGTCTAAGTATTCTTTCGATTCTCTCTCGTCCCATCTCTCGCGCTTCGCCAGTGTATGGATCCAGCATGGCAAGTGGCTTTCCAGTGTGGAGTACTAGTCCTATTGGATGGAAATCTCCACTACCAAGGAAAATATAATGCCCAACAGTAGGATCATCTCCAGAATAGTTGCATCCCAGAACTTGACCCGGGAAGCTTAATCTCTCGCCACCTATAGGTATAGTAACATCAAATCCAGCTTCTTCAAAATGCTTCTTGAAAGTCGGCAACAAGTGAAGGTGTTGAATGCTTCCTACGAGTCCAAGCTTGGTATCTGTCAAAGGGGCCACCCTTCCCACCATGTCTTCGAATCTATCAAGTGCCTCTAGCTCCGATAAAACCGGTCCTGATCCCTCATTCAGTCTGCTTATGGCGATCTCACGATGAGCATTAAGATATGGCATTACTGGGGCTATCTCAGGATTTCCATCGTAGGTTACCGCAATAAATTGCGTGGGCAAGCCAGAATCGATATTCATCTGGGAATGTCCCATATGGGCCACCAAGTCAATCCCAAAATTTTGCATCTTGTCATGTACCAGATCACAGGCCCCATAGCATGGGTCAGCCGACAGTATGACTCTGGCAGAGGTTTCTGTCTCTATTGTATCCATCATTTCAAGGGCTTGCATTTTCAGTCCTTCTGGGACTTGGAGAGCAATCAATCTGTGATCATTTAGCTTTATCCTATTGACTAGTTCGTCAAGCTGGAAGTCATGCCTGTCAAGATCCATAATAATCACTCAAGTATTTGCACTCTTCCTTCTACTATGTCAATTCTAGCAAGTGTCCTAATTGGCCACTCGGGCCTCTCTATTGAAAGCCTCTCACGTCCGTTCCCCTTTTCTATTGCTATAATTATGTCCTGAAGCTTGGCGCCAATCCCTTCAATGGCTTCCAGAATAGGTTCCAGAGTACCGCCTGTTGAAATCACGTCATCTACAATCAACACCCTCTCGCCAGGTCTGATATCGTTGATGTAGGTTGTAGATTCTGAATAGCCAGTTGAAACCTCAACTTTTACTTCTCCCTCCATTCCATAAGATCTCTTCCTTATTACCACTGTGGGCTTTCCAGTTGCTTCTCCAACTGCAGCAAGTAGCGGGAGACCCATTGCTTCAACACTAACAATTAAGTCGATTTTTGACCAGTCCACCATTGATACGATAAGATCCCTAGCGGCTTTCAAGACACTTGCGTCCATCCTGGGTATACCGTCAGAGATTGGATGAATAAAATACGGGTAATCACCCTTCCAAATAATTGGTGCACCTCTCAGGGACTCCTGAAGTATGGCTAGGGGGTCGCCGGGCTCCATGCCCTTCACCATCAGACTTTGCCCTTCAAATGCTCGGCTCCTTTGATTACCTTCTGGGTGCAAGGAGTAGGGAATTTGCAACTCGCTTTACGAAGAGCTTCCCTAGCCGCATCATAATTTTCTGGGTTCATGTGTATGGATACAATCGTTTGATTTCGTAGGACTCTGGCAGCAGTTCCCACATTCTTTCCGAAGGCCTGCCTCATCCCCTGAGAAACACGATCTGCCCCGGCACCAGTTGCTTGCTTGTTTTCACGAAGTATCTGGTGGGGATAAACATGAATTCTGAGTGCATAACCATCTGCTCCAGCGGAATTCCTGATAGTGGAATTAGCAACTTGCCTAGCGGCCTCAAGAGCCGTATCTCTGATTTGGCAGGCGTTATCTGAGGTTAACTCCATAACAACCGGAAAATCACCAGCCTCGGCCGCTTTTCTGTTACCCATGAAATATCTGAGAATCCTATTATTTGGGACTCCGCCAGTGTACTCTCTTCGAGTGAAAGATTGCCCCTTTACTTGACGATACATCTTCGCCGGTTTGCGTGCCACATACTCACCTCTCTGGCCGGCGACTGACCCCCCATATTTAACCGTGAGGACAGAGATACGACTTTATTCAGTCGTCGGAAATAAGTCTGCTCTGGCCCTGAACCTCTCTGACTCCGAGAACAATCAGAAAGAATCCTGCTACCATTGAAACGCCGATGTTCTCGTCAAGTAACAACCAGCCCCCAAGAACTCCAAACACAGGGACTAAGAATACATATGAGGATGCGGCTGTAGCACCAATTCTGTCGATGCCTCTCGCGAACCATGCATATGTGAGAACAGTGGATACGATTCCAAGATACGCCAAGGAAATCCATTCAGTAGTGTTTGGCGCTGGAATTCCTGATTGCCAGACTTCTACGAGCATCCAAGGTGTGAGAAGAACCCATCCTACGATAGAATACCAGACAACAATCTCTAGAGAAGTTCCTATGGTTCCGTCTAGTAACGCCATCTTAGTCAGATTACTCGTTGCTGCCCACATCAGAGCAGCAAAACCAATCATTACTCCCCCAATCAACCTATGATTAAGTGGAATCTCAGTATTTGGGCTCCAACCTATGACTATGGCCACGCCGACTAAACCTGCCAATAGTCCAAGAAACATTCTCGAACTTACCCTCTGGCCAAGTAGTGGCACCGCGAGGAGAACCGTAAATACTGGATTCATTGGTATAATCATCGAGGCATCACCCGCAGCCGTCCACTTCATACCATTCATGAATAGGAGTTGGTAACCCATCGTTCCAAATAGAGCCATTAAGAAAGTGTATCTCCATGCTTTTCGACCAGTGGGAAGGATCCGTATCCCATCCTTATTCTTGTAAAATAAACACCAAACCAAGAATCCCAAGACAGCGAATATATATCTCAACCATGCAGAAGTAGCGGGCCCCGTACTTGCTCTGGCATCTTCCAAGCCGTAACTCAAGAACCTACCAACAGCCCAAGTAGAGCCCCAGATTGCTGCGACCAACAAAAGTAGGAGATGCGTCTTTACTTCTCGCACCATGCAATAGCCTCTCCAATCAAAATCGATCTCAATCGCATATCTCTTCTAGCTGTTGTACAAATCTGGGGTCGGTCGCACTCACGCACTCTGGGCCCAGTATAGATCCCCCGACTTTAGAGGCTAGAATCATGGCAGTCATAGCCATTCTGTGGTCTGAGTATGTCTCTACGGGTTCCTCGGGGCGTTTCAAGCTCTGGTTACCCATTATGATAATTCCATCGGGCGACTCTTTAGACTTAATTCCAAATTCACCCAGCATCTTTACTGTCTTGGAAATCCTATCACTCTCTTTACCCCTCGCATGCCCGCATCCTGTAATCTTCCCCCCTGATCCTAGTGCCATTATCGCGGCAGATGGTGTGATTATATCCGAGGCGTCCTTTAAATTTAAAATCTCAGAACCTTTTTTCATCTCCTCCAATGCGGGGCCAAGGCCTCTAATTTTCTCGGTACTGGTCGTCCTTATTTCCACATCATGTAATCTTGAAAATAAAGTCCCCATGGGACTGAGGCTCTGCTCCCCATTAACAGAAATTTCCTCCGGAGGGTCTACCTTCCATGGCCTCAGGTTTAGTATTCCTTCCTCGACGTTAATTTCAAATCCTGACCCTGTCTCTTATACACATCTGACGCTGCCGACGACATAACGGGTGT